>CANLGS010000618.1 GCA_947490035.1 Gemmataceae bacterium | reverse complement strand
GGCAGAAAACTGTGTTCAAAACAAACTCTGCTCTTGGTCTTGATCTGCGTCCGTCTGCGTCATCTGCGGCTCTTCTCTTCCTGTCCTCTGTCCTCTGTCCTCTGTCTTCTACTCCAGAACCTTGAACGACGTGAACATGCGGCGGACGACGGCGCTGTCGTGTGCGATGTTCTTCGCCTGCACGCCGTACACGTAGAGCCGCGGGCGGGTGCCCTCCGGGGCCACGAGCAGCCACCCGATCACCTTCCCGCGCGGCGTGTCCATGTGAACCTCGATGCCCCACGCGGTGTTGAACCGGATTTCCACTTCCTTCGTGACGGTGCCTTCCAGCCGCGCCTTCTCGCGGTTCAGCTCGCTTTGAAGTGCGGACGCGGTGAACACCTTGTCCTTGTCCTTCGCGGCGGTCGCGGCGAACGGCGCTTCGAGGTCGTTCCAGGCGAGCCACGCGGACGAACGCGTGTACCACCCCGCGGCGGTGAACCGCTTGCCGCCGGTCACGGAACCGGAAGGGTTCGGGGCGACCGCTTCTTCGCTCGGCCAGTCGGGGAGTTGCACGGAACACGAACCGTCCGGCGGGGTGAACTCAGACCAGCCGCGCTCCGGCACGCGCCCGGACCCGTAGCCGCGGGCCGCGATCGTCATTGCCATCGCGCCGAACGAGATGAGCAACACCGCGACAATCACAACCGGGTGGAAGAACCGCGACTTCGCGCGCGGCGATTCGTCCGGTCGCGGGCGCGGTCGGCGCTTCGCGCGTGCGGGTGCATCATCGAGCGAGAGCGGTCGCGGTTCGGCCTTCGCAACCGGAATGACGGGCTTGGGCGCTGCGGGCGCATCGACGGTCGCGGCGACCGGCAGCGCGGTGACGGTGGCCGAGCACCACGGGCACGCGGCCGGTTTGCCGAGCGCCGCTTCGGGCACCTGGAAAGGCTTGCCGCACGCGGTGCAACTGACCGGAACGAACATGACCGACCCTGTGGGAACGTGACCGCGGCGCCCACTTGATAAGACGAGGCGGCATATAAGAAAGGTTATAGCGGTCCGCGGAATGTGCCGGGGTCTGGAGTGTGGTCCGCCGCTCCGCGGCGGTCTTCGTCTGGCCGACACGCGAAAGCGAAGACCGCCGCGGAGCGGCGGACCACACTCCAAACGATGCTCACTTCCGCCCGGTCAGCAGGTCGATCACCCAGCACCCGCGAACGTGCGTGCTTTCGCTTCGGCAGTGCGAAAGGATGTCGGCGTTGTCACAGCCCGCGTCTTGGATCGCGTCCGCGAGAATCGGCATCCGGTCGAACGCGCGCTCCTGGTAGATGCCCTCCGCGAGCGCGACGACGGTGGACGTGAGCCAAGCGGGGTCGAGCGTCGCGGGGCGGAACGGGTTGCCGAAGATGTCGCGTAGGAGCATGGATTGGAACTGTTGCTCAGCTCGCTGCCCGCTTGTGGCGACTTGTTGAATTGCCTCGATTGCTTCTTTCAGAACTTCAAAACTGAGCGACGGACAAGAGGCATACGACGCAGCGCGAGCGACATCGATTGCGAGGCTGTTTCTTTCCGGTGACGGTTGGATAGCGTCCTCGAATACCTCCTCTGCATCGGCAGAAGCGTGGTCGAGCATTGTTTCTGTCATGAGTCCTTCGGCGTACTGTTCCGATGCCTCCATGGCATTACGGCAACTGTCGTCCAGCATCAAAGCCCAAATTCGACGACGACAAGAAGCAACCCCGAACAGCCGCAATTTCCGGTCGCTGGCTTCGCCACGAAGGACTGTCAGCAGCCGCAACGGCTCGCCACACGCCAGCCATTCGGTTTCCGTCATGGCTCATCCCAGTTTGAACAGCTTCGCGGCGGTGCCGCCGAAGACCTTCGCGCGGTCGGCTTCGCTCAGGTGCGCGAGCAGCGCCGCGACGCGGTCGCGCTCTGCCTTCAGGCTCTTGCCGGTCGCCTTCTCGTTGTAGCCGCCGCCGAACATCAGGCGGTCCGCGCCGAACGCTTCGGTGAGTTGCTTCAGCACCGGTTGCGGGTCGCTGTGCGGGTACGTCTTCTTGTCCGGCACGCTCGACAGCTTCATCACCACGTTGGGGTACTTCGACCACTTCAGCACCACCGCGTACTCCTTCTCCGTGCCCTGGAACGGCCTGCCCAGGTGGTCGATGAGGACGGGCGTGTCCGCAAACTCCTTGATGAGCGGCTCGAAGCCCTCCGCGTACTTCGGCTCGAAGTGCAGTTGAACCGCGAGGCCGAGTTCGCCGATCTGCTTCCACAGCGCGGTGAGTTCCGGCTTGCCGAACGGCGGCAGGCGCTCCGGGTTGTACGCGTGAATTCGACCCGCGACCAGCGGCACCTTCTTCGCCAGTGCCTTCATTTCGTCCAGTGCGTCCTTGCGCCCCGCGAAGAACAGACACGTCCCCTTCAGTTTGCCCTTGCCGACCGTCAGGCAGTGTTCGAGGTAGCGGTGATCGTCCTGGTACGGCTCGGGGTGAACGACGATCGCGTAATCGATGCCGCCGTCGGCCATGCACTTGAGGAGGTGTTCCGGCGTGGCCGGGTCCGCAGGCTGGTACGGCGCGTCTTTGTGGTAGGGGAACTTCGCGTCGTCCTTGCCCGCGAAGCAGTGGAGGTGTGTATCGACGACCGGCGTCTTCGGCTCCGCGCCGCGAGCGCTCGCGGCGAAGGGTAGCGCGACAGAGGCTGCGAGGAGTTGGCGACGGGTTGGCATGGGAGTTCTCTTGGCGAGCGTGTGGGCGTAAGCCCTCCGAGTGCGGCACAACTCATTACAGTTGTACGGCACTCGGAGGGCTTACGCCCACCGCTCGCCAAGACCAACACTACTTCTTGCGCGTGTAGACGATCGTGAACATCGGGTCTTTCCCGTCGCCGGTGTACATGCTGAAGTTGATCGTGTCGGCGTCGGTGTACACGGCCACCGACTTGTACTTCGTCGGCTTGCCGTCCATGCCCGGCCCGTCGCCGGAAATCGTCAGCGTCTTCTTGTCCTTGTCGTAGGTGCCTTCCAGAATCATCGGCTGCGTGCCCATGCTGTCGATCCACACGCCGACGTACTTCTTCTTGCCGGCGTCGTAGGTGTCGAGGCTCTTGCCCTGGAACTTCGCGCCGAACAGTTCGCTCTCCATCGCCCCGGTCAGCCACAGCCCACCGAGTTCCATCTTGTACGCCACGGTCCCCTTCGACTCCATCCCGCCGAACTTCATCACGAGGTTCCAGTTCCCCTCCATCTTCTTCAGGACTTCGTGTTCGGGACCGGCCTTCGGCGGTTCCTGGGCCTTCGCCACCGGGGACACCAGCGCGGCGACCACCGCGACCGCGCAGAAGCAACGTACCGTCTACATTCGACTCTCCGTGGCGTGAGGGCGAGTGGAGGGTTGTAGTTCGCGAGCGGCGGAAGTGGAAGCTCAGTAGCAAAAAGACGAAGAGAAGAGCCGCAGATGAACGCAGAAGAACGCAGAAGAGCGCAGATCAAAACAGAGAAAGGCTTGTTTTGAACTTACGGTTCGCTCGTCTTCGGAGGTGTTTTCGGAAATCCTCGCGTGATCTTTTGATACAAGTTCGTTGGCAGATCCCAGAGTTTCAGAAGCCGCTTCTGCACCTT
>CANLGS010000617.1 GCA_947490035.1 Gemmataceae bacterium | reverse complement strand
TCTCGTCGAGGATCACGAGGCTTCGCGGGGTTGCGTTGTTCAGGATGTTCGCGGCTTCCGTCATTTCCACCATGAACGTCGATTGCCCGCGGCTGAGTTCATCGCTCGCGCCGACGCGCGTGAAGATGCGGTCCGTCATGCCGATGGTCGCCGACTTCGCGGGAATAAAGCTCCCGACGTGTGCCATCAGCGTGATGAGCGCCACTTGCCGCAAGAAAGTACTCTTGCCCGCCATGTTCGGGCCGGTGACGAGCCAGAACGTGCCGCCGTCGGGACCGAACGTCGCGTCGTTCGGGACGAACGTGCCCGGCGGCAGAATCTGATCCAACACCGGATGTCGTCCGTCCTTGATGTCGAGAATCGGCTCGTCTACCAACACCGGGCGCACGTAGTTCCGCGCCGCCGCGAGTTCCGCCAGCGCCGCGAGCAGGTCGAGCGCCGCGAGCACCTCCGCCGTGTTCAGCAGTCGCGGAGTTTGGCCCGCGACCTGATCGCGGAGTTGCAGGAACAGTTGAAGCTCCAGCGCCCGGCCCTTGTCCTGCGCGGAAACCACCTTCTCCTCGTACTCGCGCAGCGCGGGCGTGTAGTACCGCTTCGCGTTCTTGAGCGTCTTCTGGTGCTTGTACTCCGCGGGCGTCTTCGTCTCGTTCGCGTTGGTGATTTCGAGGTAGTAGCCGTCGATCTCGTTGTACCCGACCTTCAGACTCGCGATGCTCGTGCGCGTGATCTCCTGCGCCTGATAGCGCGCGATCCAGTTCTTGCCGTCGGTCGCGAGCGTGCGCAGTTCGTCCAGCTCCGCGTTGAAGCCGACCCGGATGACGCCGCCTTCCTTCGCGATGTGCGGCGGGTCTTCTTCCATCGCCTTGTCGAGCAGTTCGCGGATGTCGGGGCACAACTCAAGCCGCTTCTCCAACTCCTGAAGCAGCGGCGAGCGGCGGCCCGCGAGCTTCGCCTTCACCGCGGGCAACTTGCGGAGCGTGCGCGCGATGGCCGCGAGGTCGCGCGGCCCGGCCTTCGCGGTGGAGACGCGCGTCGTCAGCCGCTGGATGTCGGAACACGCTTCGAGGTGTTCACGCACGGCGCGTCGGAGCGCGTGATCCTTCAACAATTCTTCGACCGCGTCGAGGCGCGCGTTGATCGCGGTGCGGTCCGTGAGCGGCGCGAGTATGCTGTCGTGAAACAGCCGCGCGCCCATCGGCGTGACGCTTCGGTCGAGTACCGAAAGCAGCGAGCCGTCGCGCTGGTTGTCGCGGAGTGTGCGTGTCAGTTCGAGGCTGCGCCGCGTAACCTCATCGAGAGTGAGTAGCGTGTCAGGGCGGTGGGGCCGCAGCCGCCGGATGTGCGCGAGGCTCGCCTTCAGCGTTTCCTGAAGGTAGATGATGACCGCGCCGGCCGCGATCAGACACGGCTGCTCGTCCTCGAAACCGAAGCCGCTGAACGTGTTGACGGAGAAGTGATTCTTCAGCGCCGCGAGCGCCGTCGAAGGGTCGAACGTCCAGTCCGGCCGCGCGACGCGGCTTCGTGGCAGGTGCATTCCGGCCGCCTGCGCCACGACGTTGGTGAGCGAATCGGCGTAGAGGCACTCGACCGCGTTCACCCGCGACAGTTCGTCCGGCAACCGCGGCGTGAGAACGTCGGTCGCGGCGAACGAGCCGGTGGACAGATCGACCCACGCGAGGCCGAACACGCCCGGCTTGACGGTCGCGAGCGCGACGAGGTAGTTCGGCGCCCGCGGGTCGAGCAGAATGTCGTCGGTGACGGTGCCCGGCGTGACGATCCGGTTCACTTCGCGCGGGATGATCTTCTTCTTCGGGTCCGGCTCCTCCATCTGCTCGCACACCGCGACGCGGTGCCCGGCCCGGAGGAGGACGCCGAGGTAGTGTTCGAGCTTGTGGACCGGCACGCCGGCCATCGGGATGGAGCCGTCGCGCTTGGTGAGCGTGATGCCGAGTACCTTCGAGCCGAGTTCCGCGTCGTCCTCGAACAACTCGTAGAAGTCGCCGTTGCGGAACAGGACGATCATGCCGGGGTGCAGCGCCTTCGCGTCGTGGAACTGCTGCATCATGCGGGACATTGGCACATCCGGGGGCGGTAACGCGGACGGGTTCTCTGGTTCGGAGTTTATCGGCTTGACGCCGCGAAGGGAATGAAGGAAGACGGAGCAGAGCGAGAGGGAGCGCGGTGAACAAACCCTACGACGCGACGCTGAACGCGCTGATCGAAATCCGGCCCGACGACTGGGCGGGCTACTTCGCGCACCTCGTCGGCATCCCGCCGGGGCCGGCCGAGGCGCTCGACACCGACCTCGCGACGACGGTCCAGGCGGATCGCGTGTTCCGGATCAACGGCGCGAAGCCCGCGCTGCTGCACCTGGAATTGGAAGCCAACCCGCGGCTTGGCGTGCCGCGCGAGTTGATGCGGTACAATACCCTGGTCGATCACCAGTACGACCTGCCGGTCGAGACGGTGCTGATCCTGTTGCGGCCGAAGGCGGAGGCGAGCGACCAGAACGGCCTGTACGTGCGCACCGGTGTGAACGGCGGCATCATCGCCCAGTTCCGTTACCAAGTGGAACGCGTGTGGCAGCGGTCGGTCGATGACTGGCTTCGCGGCGGGATCGGGCTGGCCCCGCTCGCCCTCCTGACCGACGAGGCCGACGCCGACCTGGAAGCGGCCCTCGTTCGGTTCCGCGAATGCCTGCGGGCCAACACCACCGACGACACGGTGACGAAAGGTATTCTGGGTTCGTCTTACATCCTGTGTGGCCTGCGCTACGACCACGCGCGGATCGAGGCCATGTACCAGAGGTTGAGCATCATGATGGAAGAATCGACAACGTATCAGGCGATCCTGGCAAAAGGCGTCGCTCAGGGTGTCGCTCAGGGGAGGGAGCAGGGCGTCGCGCAGGGGGTACAGGCGCTCCGGGCGACGGTGTTGCGGTTGGGCGTGAAGCGATTCGGAGCGCCTGCTGCGGAAGTCGCGGCGCGCGTCGAGAATCTGAACGACCTGGCGCGGTTACAAGACCTGTCGGACCGGCTGCTGGACGTATCCGGGTGGGACGAACTCCTAGCGGGCGTGTAACGCTCACGCGGAGGCTTCGCGGACCTTCGCCATTGTGACGACATTCCCGCGACCGTGGGAGCGCACTTCTGTCATGAAGCCGCGCATGAGGAGCAACCCGCGCCCGAACGCGTGACGGAGAGTATGCACGCCGGGAGGGTCGTCGGTGTCTTCGGGGTCGAACCCCTGACCTTCGTCGGTGATGCGGATGTCGAAGCGCTCGGAGGTTGCGGTAAAGACCACATTAACCCACTTGTCGGGGTCCATCCGGTTGCCGTGCTCGATCGCGTTATTCAGCGCCTCTTCGACAGCGAGTTTGATCGAGAAGATATCGTGTTCGGAATAGGGAATCGTCTGAAGAACCTCGGCAATCAGTTCCGAGACGGGCCGCAGTTCGGGTAGGTCAGTGGGAAGTGTGAGTTCGGCGATCATCGTGCCGACACCGTTGCGGGCGGGACTAGTGCAGGATCAGGTCGCCGGCTTTGCCAACAGCGGCTGGGGCTTGCACCCATAGTAGTCGCACGCTCGCTGCTGCACCTCGTCCGCCGA
>CANLGS010000616.1 GCA_947490035.1 Gemmataceae bacterium | reverse complement strand
CGGAACAGGATCAGCCACACTTTCGCCTCCGCCCCGGTCAGGTCCGCCAGGGCGCAGTCGGTGAAGGCGTTCAGCGCGGCGAACCGCTCCGAGCGCGGACGGCGCTTCGGATTCGCGGCCGGCGCGGGCCGGGCGCGTTCCTCGTCGTCGTCAGGGCGGAACACGGCGTCCGGCGGGAGCGCCCCGCCGTACTGCTCGTTCACTTCCTTCAGCGTCAAGCGTCGCACGTCAGCCCCCCTTCGCTTTGCTGCCCCTCGTGGGGGCCGGCGGCGCGGTGTCGAATGCTCCCAGACCGGACGGCGCGGGGCGGAACGTCTGGGTGGTCGGGTCGAACACGGTTACGATGTCGGCCACGGCCCCGTAACGGTTCTTCTCGCAGGTCAGGGTGATCGTCCCGCCGGCGGCGGGCGCGAACAGGTACGCGCTATCGCACCCGTATTCGAGTTCCGACGAACCCCGGAATGACGCCAGGTTCAGCCCCTTGTAGGTCGATCCGCCCGCGTTCTTCTGGCGCGCCACGGCCGACGCGACCAGCACGGCCGCGCCCGCGTCGCAGAACCGGCGGAGTACGGTCGCGGCCGCCTCCAACTGTTCGCGCTTGTCCTTCGCGCCGTCGCCCACGGTGAATCGCTGGATGTAGTCCAGCGCCAGCACGTTCGCGCCGAACGTCGTCCCGGCGGCGGCGACGTGTTCGAGCGAGTGCGGGGCGTCGAGGAACGCCAACCGGCCGGCGACGGGTTCGAGCGCAACCACGGCCGCCCGCACCCGGCCCAATTGGTCCGCCGAAAGCGTGCGGTCGGCAATCGCGGTCAGCGGCACTGCGGCCAGGCGGGACGCGACGCGCTCCACGAGCAGCGCCGGAACCATCTCCACGTTCGCCACGAGCAGCCGGGCGGCCGGGTTCATCCGGAGCATGTCGATACCGACTTGGAGAACCGCGGCCGTCTTGCCCCCGCCAGGCGCGCCGCCGAACAGGATCAGCCGGCCGGGGCGCACGTCCAGGGCGGCGAACGGTTCGGGCAGATTGAACCGGACGGGCGGTTCCCCGCGCTCCACGTCCGCGAACCACGAGCCGAACAGGTCCGCGCCGGTGGTGTAGGTCGGCGTCACGGCGCGCCCCCCTCGGTTCGCTCCGTCAGGCGCGCGGCGACCAGTGCGGGATAACAGGCGTGCGCCGGCGTCCAGTGACCGGCGCGGTGCCCGGCGACCAGCGCGACCGCGAACACGGCCAGCGGCACGGCACGAGCGGCCAGCACGTCGAAGTGGGCGAGCGTCAACCCCTCGTCCGCGACGTAACGCAGGATCGGCCCCCACGTCGCGGGGTCCATGTGGTCTACGTCCTCGTGCGCCAGAGCCAGTTCGAGCAACTGGCGGCCGTTGATCGTTGTCACGGCATGCCCCCTTCGGCTTGTTCGGTGCGATGGCGGCGGGCGTGTTCGACGCCGCACGCAATCTGCCGGTCCACGTCCTTCGGCGTCAGTCCCACGTCGCGCCCCGGTTCGGTGAGCAGGGCGGCCACGAGCGAAGGGGGCGCGCCTTGTTCGGTCAGCCAGGCGGCGCAGCGGAACAACGTCTGATGCCGTTCGCCCTCGTCCACGCCGAACCGGAGCAGGTCGAGGAAGTATCGCGGTGCGCGCTGGTCGGGAGTGCCGGCGCACGCACCCCGCCGTTCGGCGCGGGCCTCGGTGGCGCGGGCGGTCGCGGCTTCGGCGTCGCGCCAGTCGTCCGCCAGCTTCGCGGGGATCGTCCGCACGGCGGGGATGCCGTCCCCGGCCGGGTGCTTCGCGTGTTCGAGGATCCGCGCCGGCGTCATCTGGAACAGCGCCTCCGACGCGACGAACCGCTTGAACAGCCCGGTGCGCGGGTGCCGGGTGTTGGGCAATCGGATGATGTGCGCGATGTCGTATACCGAAGTGTCGATCTTCACTTCCGCGCGGGCGGCGAGCGCTTCCGCGAACGCCCGCGCCGCGTGCTGAAAGCCCACGGCCGGCGGCGGGTTGTGGGCGAGTTCCACGAGGACGTGGAACCCCTTGCGCCCGGAGAAGTACACCGGCACGTCCCCGACCGTCTCCGGGTAGCGTTGGTACAGCGCCGCCACGAGCCGGCGGGCGTCGGCCAGGGCGTCGGCCAGGGCGTCGGCGCGGTCGATGTCCAGCACGAGCCAGCGGCACCAGCACGGCCCGACGAACCCGGCGACGCTATTCCGGTTCGCGGCGAAGTGCGTCTCCATCTCCGCGCCGAAGGCGAAGTGTGACAGGTACGCTTCGCGCTCGTCCTCCAGCGCCGCGTCGGCGTAGGCGGTCAACAGGTCGGCGTGCCGCACGAGTGCGCGGGGGGATGTCATCGCGCCCGACACGAACGCGCCGACGTTGAACGGCGTCGGGGTCACTTCGGCCCCCCTTCGCCTTGTCCGGGCAGCATGAACGCGGCGGCCGGCGAATCGACCACGCGAACCAGTTCGATTTTCTTGATGTCGTTCCGCTCAATCCCGTCGTCCCCACGCTGGAGCGCGACCGCGAGCCGCACGACGTATTCCCGGCCCGGTTCGGGGAACGGGGACAGCAGCTTCGCGGTGGTGATCAGCCCGAACGGCTCGAGGTCGCGCCGGGTGTATGCGATTGCCTTCTCGCTGAACGTCCAGGTGCGAATGACGGTCTGCCCCGCTTGCGGCCCCTCGGTCACTTCGAACTTCATCCGGTAGGCGTCGGCCCCGGCCTTCGTGCTACAGACTTCGCCCCGCTGGACGCGGGTCATGTAGATGCCGGGCGGGAGCGGCTTGTATTCCGGCGCGGGCTTGGCGTCATCGAATCCGCCGAACCCGGACGGCGGTTTGCCGTTGCCGTTGCCGTCGTTGAAAGCATTCGTCAAATTCATGATCGAAACTCCGAATGTGGCGACGTGCGCGCCCCCGGCCACGAGCCAGGGGTGAGCGCGCCGCGGTGGTCAGATGGCATAGTCGTGCGGGGCGGCCGGTACGGGAGCGGTCGGCGAGTCGGCCGCGAGCCGGCCGAGCGCGGCGGGCCGGGTCGAGTTCTGGAACCCGACGCGGCGGAGGATGCCGGCGTCGGACAGGTCGCGGAACACGCACCCGACCAGCTTCGGCGAGATGTCCAGAGGGATCGACACGGCGGCGCGAACGTCGTCGGCGCAGACTTCGCCCCGGTCGAGGGCGACGCGGAGCGCGGCGGCCGTGCATTCGCGGATGAGGTCGGCGCGGCGAACGCGGAGAAGGTTTAGGGCAGCGTCGCGGCGGGCCTCCCCATCGGGAGGCGCAGACGGTAGGATACTCACTGTGCAATCTCCAGAGTGACAGCCCACTGTCACCGCGTCGGGTCGGCCTCGTGAGGGCCGACCCGTCGGCGTTTCAGGGGCAGGTGTTCGGGGTTACTTCCGGGCGGCGCGACGCGCCTCCCACGTTTCGCGGTCGGGACAGCCGGCGCGAATCCAGTCGTTGATTTCCGCGACAGGCCACAACACTTTCCCGCCGATGCGGACGGGCTTCGGCAATCTGCCGGCGGCATCGTGGGTGCGAATCGTTCGCAGTCCGGCGCAGAGCATCGCGGCCAGGCGGCGAGCATCGACCACGAGAGGCGGGGCGGCGGGGTCGGCG
>CANLGS010000615.1 GCA_947490035.1 Gemmataceae bacterium | reverse complement strand
GTTCCAGGCGGGCGAAATCGGTATCCTCGGGCCAGTGGTAAGGCATGCTGCCGACCTCCACATTCTGGGTCGCCGCCGGCGATAAGATGATCACGCAAGAGCTTACACCCGCAATACGCTACCTTCTAGCCCTCTCGCGGATCGTTGATCTTTTACCGTATAGCCTCTCAACAACGGGATCGGCGAGTGTTCCAACTCCGGCATGCAGGCGAGTACCTCGGCCGGTGCCCAGGTGGCTATGTGCGACGGCTCGGTCCGCACGCTGTCGCCGAGCATCTCGTCCGCGACGTTCCAGGCGATGGGAACGCCGAACAGCGGTGATATCGTCGCCGAATAGTTGAACACCCGGAGAGCCGTTCGGAAACGACTACGCCCGGCCTTTGAGCCGGGCGTTTTCGTTTCCGCACGCGGTCACGCGAGTGCCGGTCCAGGCACCCAGGTGGCGTGGAACCCGTAGGGCACGCGGCCCGGCAGGTGGACGCGGGCCACCGGCTTCGCGCCGAAGTCGCGCGCGTCCAGCACCAGTAACTCGCTCTTGTCGGCGGCCTTGTCGAACACGAGCGCGAGCAGCCAGCCGGCGTCTTCGGCCTTCGCGTCCGGGTGCGGCACGAAGACCGCTTCGCCCCCGAAGCGGCCGGCGCCCAGCCGGTGCCGCTCCGCGGTCCCCTTCTCCAGATCGAACTTGCGGTAGCCGTCGAACAGGTCGCCGGCCGCTTCGCCCAGGTAGCCGTACCGCACCTTCCGGCCCAGCCGCGACTCGTTGATCCGCGGGAACTCCGTCGGCACGTCATCGACCGCGCCTTCCTTCACGGCGCCGGTCTTCAGGTCGAACCGCCAGCGGTAAAGAACCGGTGCGTTCGGCGTCTTGTCGGGCACGGCATCACCGAACCCGAGTTCCGCCGGGAAGCGCGCGAACCGGCACGCGTACAGCAGCACCGCGTCGCCGTCCTCGAACGCCGCGAGCGTGTGGAAGAAGTACCCGGCTTCGGCCGTGAACCACCGCGTCTCGCCCTTGCCGGTTCGCGGGACGAGGCCGAATCGCGTCGGCAGTTTCGGATCGAAGTGCCACGGCATTTTCCCCGCGATCGCACGCTTGAGGTCGAACGTCTCCGGCTGCTCGGGGAAGATGAGGTAGTTCGCGGTCAGCGCGAAGTCGTGCATCATCGTCGGGCGCTTCAACTCGACAGGTGTCGTGCGAAGCAATTCGCCCTTCGCACTGACCACACTGAACGAGACGTAGGGCGGCTTGATGTCGTAGCCGAAGCCGATCATTTCGCCGGTTTCCGGGTCGATCTTCGGGTGCGCGCTCCACGCGTGCTTGAGCTTGCCGCCGAACGTGTGCGCGCCGACCGTGTCGAGGCTCGGCGCCTTCACCGCGTGCGGTTCGCCGCCCTCCCACTGCGCGAGCAGCACGCCCGCGTGGAACGTGAGCGACGTGTTCGCGGCGTTCTTGAACGGGTACTCGCCGGCCGCGACCTTCTTCAGATCGGGTTTGTCGAGCAATCCCGAATACAGCGCCTTGCCGGCCTTCTTCTCCTCCTCGAACCCCTTGGTACGCACGTAGCGGTTGCGGTAGCTCGCCTTGCCGTCGCGGAGGCGGACCGCGTGCAACATGCCGTCGCCGTCGAACCAGTGGTAGTTGCCGGTCGGCGCGAACTGCGGGTTCGGGCCGTTGCGCACGAACTGCCCGTCGAGTTCCTTGGGAAGCGTGCCCGTGACCTTCAGGTCGTCGGCGGTCGTCTCCTCGTGAACGGGGAAGAAGTTCCCTTCGAGGAACGGCGATTCCGGCCAGCCGGGTGGGACAGCCTCGGCGCGGTTCGCGAGCAAGGGAAGGGCACCCGCGGCGAGCGCGTGGTGCAGAAAGTGGCGGCGTGTGAGCGGCATCGAAGTGTTGTCTCCCATTCAGCCGCTTGCGGCTTCGCGAGCAGTCAGGGTGTCACGCGATCTTGCGAATCAGCAACTTCTTCCACCACCGCACCTTCTTCGCGGGCTTTCCAGGTGGCGCGGGTGCCGGCTCCGGTTCGTCCTTCGCGTCTTCCTTTACTGTTGGCACCGCGTCAGGGTCGCGCGCCCAGATGGCTTGCAACATGATACCCAGGACGACCAGGCCGACGACGGCGCCGTTGAGTGCCGCGACGTTCCGCGTGACCCACGGCCCCGTGTCTTTGTAGAAGAGTTGTTCAAACAAGAGGAGGCTCGCGTGCCCGGCGAGCAGCACGCCCATGAGACTGGTCAGGAGCATCGTCCACAGGCGGTAGAGGAGCAGGCCGAACAGCCCGCCGCACAGGAACACCGCCCAGAGTTCCTGCGCCTGTGGCAGCACCCACTGCACCGCGAGCCACGCGCCGCACCCGCCGGCCACGAACGCGAGCACCTTCGCCAGTTCCAGCGCGAGCAGTCCGGCCGCGACCGCGAGCAGGATGCCGACCGCCATGACCTGCGTGCCGCCGGTGGCGCGGCCGGCGTTCAGCCCGATTAGCCCGGCCGCGAGCGTGATCCCCGCGACCATCCAGAACCGGTGCCAGCGCCAGCCGAACAGCCACAGCGCGAAGCCCAGCACGGTGATGGTGCCGGCCATCGCGCTGGTGAGGCCGCGGGCTTCAGCGAGGATGTCGGGAGCGATGAGCTGCACGTTGCACCGGGGCGGGGAACGGGTCCGTGCGTCCAAACTACGGCCGCATGGCGGCACGTGTCAAGCGGCCACCGCCTCTGGCGGGGCGGTATTCCGCGGCGCGCTAACCGACGTTTCCGGTTGTTTGCAGGTTCCCGGCGCCGAGGTGTTATAAAGAGTGGGTGGTCTTGCCGCTTGCGACGTTGCGAGCGGCGAAACATGCAGAGGAGTTGTCGTGCCGCCGATTCAGTTCGTTGTCGATCGCCGGGACGCCGGGCAGACGCTCGCCGCCGTGCTCAAGGCGCGGTTCGGCATCCCGTGGGCGCAGGCCAAGCGCATCGTCGCGGGGGGCCACGTCAAGATGAGCGGACAGGTGGAAACCGACGTGGCCCGCCGGGTGAAACTCGGCAAGCGGGTCGAACTCGCGGCCGGTGTTGTCGAGGTGAAGAAGGCGGCCGGGTCCAAGAAAGAGACCGAGAAGGGGAGCAGGGGAGACAAGGAGAAGGGGAGATTGGGAGACAAGGCAAAGAAGGCCGCGCCCAAGTTGGTGCCGGCCCCAAAGAAGCCGGAGAAGCAACGGCTGGCGCCCGCCTCTCCCCAACTCGTACTCGACCCGTCCTGCATCGTTTACGTCGATGACGCGGTCGTCGTGGTGAACAAGCCGGTCGGCCTGACGACCATGCGCCACAAAGACGAGGTCGAAGAGTTCGGCGAACACGGCCAGAAGTTCCTGACGCGCACGCTCGCCGGGATGCTGCCGACGCTGTTAGGCACGCCCGACCGGGCGGTGACTGCGGTCCACCGGCTCGACCGCGACACGTCCGGGCTGGTGGTGTTCGCCCGCACGCGTGCCGCCGGCGAGAATCTTACTCTCCAGTTCCGCAAGCACAGCACGGAGCGCCGCTACCTCGCACTCACGCGCGGCGTGCCGAAGTCTGGGCGCGTGGCGTCGGTGTTCGTGCGAGACCGCGGCGACGGGCGCCGCGGCAGCACGACTGAT
>CANLGS010000614.1 GCA_947490035.1 Gemmataceae bacterium | reverse complement strand
ACGCGCCCCTTGTGGCCCGTCGCATGAACGGCTACCCGCAGTTGAGCGCGTTCACGGCCGACGAGTTTTCCGCGCGCTCGCGGATGCACTGGCTGACGACCACGAAAGCCGGCATCGCGATCGGGTTCACCGCGCTGCTCGGACTGCTCGTCGGCGCGGTCGTGACGAGCCAAACGCTATTCGCCGCGACCGCCGCGAGCCAGCGCGAGTTCGCCACGCTGCGCGCGATGGGCATACCCAAGTGGCGGCTGAAGATGTCGGTGCTGGTGCAGTCGTTCTGGGTGGGTCTGTTCGGCATCGCGCTCGCAACGCCGTTCACGTTCGCGCTGGCGGAAGCCGCGACCGCGATGGGAACGGGCGTGCGCCTGCACCCAGTGATTCTGGGTGCCGCTGCCGCGGTGACGATGTGTATGGCGATGGGTTCGGGACTGGCCGCGCTGCGGTCGTTCCAGAAGGTAGACCCGGCGCACAACATCCGCTGACGTCCGTTGTGGTCCGGTCACTCCGCGACCGGTCTTTGGTTTTGTCTTGTGGCACAGACATTCCTGTCTGTGTGCTGCGTCTGACCAACCGCACAGACAGGAATGTCTGTGCCACAAGACAAAACCGCTGCGGAGCGGCGAACCACATTAGCTCACATCCACCGCCGGCGCACCGAACTCGTTCAGCTTCGGCACGATGCCTAACCCCGGCGTGAGCGACGCCGCGAGCCGCCCGTTCTTGCGCCGCGGCGCGCCGTCGGCGATGGACCGCGGACCGTAGCTGTTGAAGTCGGTCGAACTGAAGAGGTAGTCCGTTGGCGTGCTGTGCGCGAGGTGCGCGATCGCGGCCGTGACGATGTCGCCGCCCCAACTGTCTTCGAGCGTCATCCCGATGCCGAGCGAGATGCACAGGTCGCGGAGCTGCTTTGTGCGCGTGAGGCCGCCGAGCTTGCTGATCTTGAGGTTCACCACGTCCATCGCGCCGTCCGCGTGCCCGCGCATTAGCACTTCGATTCCGTCGATTACTTCATCAAGCACGAACGGATGATCCGTATTGCGGCGAACCGCGAGACACTCTTCATACGTATAACACGGCTGTTCGATATACACGTCGATATCACGAACCGCGCGCACGACGCGAACGGCTTCGTGCTGAAGCCAGCCGGTGTTCGCGTCCGCCACCAATCTGTCGCCAGGCTTCAGCACTGCGGACACTGCTTTGATGCGTGCGATGTCCGTATCGGGGTCGCCGCCGACCTTCAGTTGGAACCGGCGGTAGCCTTCCGCGCGATACCCCGCGACCTTCGCGGCCATCTCGTCCGGCGACTCCTGCGAGATCGCGCGATAGAGGTGGAAGTCGTCGCCGTAGCGCCCGCCGAGCAGCACGCACACCGGCAAACCGCTTACCTTGCCGAGAATGTCCCAACACGCGACATCGACCGCGGATTTCACATACGGGTGGCCCTTCAGCGCCGCGTCCATCGTGCGGTTCAGTTTGCCCAACTGCGTCGGGTCTTCGCCCAACAACTTGGGTGCGAGTTCCTTCAACCCGGCGCGCACGCCGTCGGCGTAAGCGGGCAAGTACGCCGGCCCGAGCGGGCACACCTCGCCGTAGCCGGTGACGCCGGCGTCCGTTTCCACCGCGACGACGGTGCTGTCGAACACCGCGACCGACTTCCCGCCGGACCACTTGTAGTTGCCTTCGTGCAGCGGCAGATCGACCTGCCACGCGGCGATTCGTGTGATGCGCATATAGTTCCTTCAAGCAATCAGTTCGTTGATAACATGCCCGTGTACATCAGTGAGCCGACGGTCAATTCCGTTGTTCCGCACGGTGAGCTTCGTGTGGTCGATGCCGAGCAGGTGCATGATCGTGGCGTGTACATCGTACACTTCGGTCGGGTTCTTGCGGTCCGCCGGCTTGTAGCCGAAAGCGTCGCTTGGGCCGTGCGTGTAGCCGCCCTTGATGCCGCCGCCGGCGAGCCAGTTCGTGAAGCAGTACGGGTTGTGGTCGCGACCCTTGCCGCCCTGCGACGACGGCATCCGCCCGAACTCCGTCGTCCACAGAATGATAGTATCTTCTAGCAAGCCGAGTCGCTTCAGGTCCGCGATGAGTGCCGCGGCGCCGCGGGCCATGCCATACGCGAGCGGACCGTGGTCGCGCTTCACGTCCTCGTGCGAGTCCCAGTTGCGCCGCGGGAAACCGTTGTCGTTGCCGCTCCAGATTTGCACGAACCGCACGCCGCGTTCGAGCAATCGGCGCGCAACGAGACACTTGCGGCCGAAGTAGTCCGTCTCTTCGAGCGGGTTGATTTCCTTATCGAACGTGCCTTTCCCGTGATCGAGGCCGTACAGTTTCAGTGTCTCCTTCGTCTCCTTCGACAGGTCGAGCGACTCCGGTGCGGCGAGTTGCATCTTCGCGGCCAGCTCGTAACTCTTGATGCGCGCGTCTAACCTCTCGTCGCCCGCGCGAGTGGTCGCGTGGTCGCGGTTGAGCTGCGAAAGAAGGTCGATACCGGCCTTGTCGGAGTCGCGCGTGATGAACTTCGCGCGCTCGTCGGGGAATAAGTCTTCGATGGGCGTCTTCGTTCCCGGATAGATGGCCGCGCCCTGATGCTGTGCTGGCAGGAACGCGCTGTCCCAGTTCTTCGTGCCGTTGGATGCCAGCCCGCGGTGATCGGGTAGCACCACGAACGTCGGCAGGTTCTGGTTCCCGCTGCCGAGACCGTAACTGACCCAACAGCCCATGCCGGGAAAACCCGGTCGGTTGAAGCCGGTCGTTTGGAGAAGCGTACCCTGACTGTGGACGCCGGTCTTGCCGATCATGTTGTGAACGAACGCCATCTCATCAACGACATCACCGAGCGGCGATACGACTTCGCCGAGTTGCTTGCCGCATTTGCCATACGCTTTGAAATCCCAGAGCGGCTTGAGCCACGGCCCGAGGCCGTTCTGGAACGCTTCCACCTTCTCGCCGAAGTCGGCTTCCTTGCCGTGTTGCTTCACCAACTCCGGTTTGAAGTCGAACAGATCGACGTGCGACGCGCCGCCGGCCATGAACAACTGCACCACGCGCTTGGCCTTCGGCTTGTGGTGCAACCCGCCGTCGGCGCGCTTCGGCGCGTCCGCGAGGAGTGCATCGGCGCCGAGGAGCGAGGCGAGCGCGATGCCGCCCAACCCGCCGCCGGAGTGGAAGAGGAAGTCGCGCCGGTTCATGAGTCGCTCCGCGCAGGGTTCTGGCCTTCTCCGCGGAGCGCGGGCGTCCCGCCCGCTTCCGCTTCCCATCTCGAACACGCGCTCCCGAACGGCCAGTCGCCAGCCTCGCTGCACAGCCCCGCTTTGACTGGATTCAACGCCACATACTCGATGATGCGGTTGAAGTGGTGTTCATTCCGGGGATACCGGTCGAAGTAATCTTCCTGCCAGAACTTCCCGGTTCGGCGCAAGAGCTTGTTCGCTTCTTTCGCCGTGAACGACTTCCACGAGGCGAGAATATCCGACAAGCTCCACCCGCTCGCGGGCGCGAACAGCACGTGAACGTGATTGGGCATCACAACCCAAGCATGGAGTTGGTAACGCTGCGCGTCGAAGAACAGGAGGGCGCGTTCGACAAGTGAGGCGATGCGCGCGTTACGCAGGT
>CANLGS010000613.1 GCA_947490035.1 Gemmataceae bacterium | reverse complement strand
GTTCGGAGTGGTGGTTGGGGGAACCGTTCGACCGTGGTCAAGACCTCATCCGGGTGCGAAAATCGTTGCAGACCACCCGTCACGGGGGTAATCTGTGACCGCACAGCCGATTCGTGTTCCCAGAGGCGTTCATCTGGGAAAGATCGGTCCCACGACTGCTCGCGCGCCGCGGCGGTGTTCACCAGCCCGGCCCCGCTCATCACCTTGCGGTCGTTCAGGTCTTTCTGCCCCCTCGAGCGCAGGATTTTGATCTGCTCTTCAAGTTCGGAGACGGTCGGCATCGCACCGGCGGGCGCGCCCTTCGGCGCGACCGACACGTGAAGCGTTTGCAGGTCCGGCGGCGCGGAGTTCAGCATCGGCTGCGCGGTGGAGAGGGAGAGCTTGACATTCGACCACTCCTCGCCGGTGTTCTGCACCACGGCCGCGAGGTATTCGAGCGTCACGTTCTCCTTGCCGGCCTTGTCCGCGCGAATCTTGTACTGCGGGTGCCACGACGCGTTATCGACGACGTAGTTCAGCTTGATCTTGCCCGCGTCGGCGTTGGCCTTGTCCACGACGATGATGGCGTCGTGTTCGTACCGCGAGATGCCGATCACCAGTTCGGACAGCCGGCGCTGGAGCACTTGGGACTTCTCGTTGTTCGCCGTGACCTGCTGTTTGAGGTTCACTAGCTCCTTCGCGGTCTCGATGCGCTGTTCGCGAATGTGCTTCGCGAGCGTGATCGCGGACTCGGCATTGAGGACGCCCTTTTCGGTCGCCTGCACCGTGGTCACGGTGAGGAAGCCTTCCATCTTGCCGAGCATCTTCGTGTTTTCTTGCAACTCGCCGAGGTCGCCTTCGATCTTCTCGCGAGCGATGACGAGTTGCTTGAGTTCGTCCATCGCCTTCTTCACGTCGCGCGGGTGTCCTCGATGATCGGCCGCGTGCGGTAGCGCGTGGTCAGTACGCGAATGCCGTCCGTGCCTTCGGCGTAGAGCGACGTGCTAACGGTCGTCGGGGGCAATGGCGAAACGACGATTTCGACGCGGCCGGCGGGACCGGTCGTTTCGACATCGCGTGTGACGAGCGCGCCAGTCGGGTAAACCGTGACGGCGGTTACCTTGCTCGGGGCGATCTTGATGCCGGCTGCGGGCTGCTTCGCTTCCGGCTGCGCGGCGGTCAGGTCCGGTGCCGGCTGCTTCGCGTCGGTGTGGGTGATGAAGGCGAGCGCAACGGCGAGGCCGCCGAGCGCGAACACGTGGACGGGGCGCTTCCGCATGGCGAGAGGCTCCTGAGGGAGAGGGGGTGAGTTTAACGCTGATCTGATGATACCGCCTTTCACATCCAAGCCGGCGCGGGGCGTCAAACACGCCAGACCAAAACAAAGAGTGTTCACCGCGGAGACCGCGGAGACCGGAGAGAAAAGCAGGAGAGATGGAAGAGTAGTGCCTTCAAAATCTCCAGCTTTTCTCTCCGGTCTCCGCGGTCTCCGCGGTGAACACTCTTCTCGGCTGTTGGTTTCTTTGGGACAATTGCGCGAATGATGGATGCCAACATCCTCGATCGGATCGGGAACACGCCGCTCGTGCGCCTCGACCGCGTCGCGCGCGGTCTACCGGTTCCCGTGTACGGCAAGTGCGAGTTCCTCAACCCCGGCGGCAGCATCAAGGACCGCATCGCGCTCGCCATCGTCAACGACGCCGAACGGCGCGGCGTGCTTCGACCCGGCATGACACTCGTGGAAGCCACCGCGGGCAACACCGGCGTCGGCTTGGCGCTGGTCGCGAACCTTCGCGGGTACAAACTCGCGTGCGTGATGCCGGAGAAGATGTCCGTCGATAAACGGGCGGCGCTCGGCGCGGAAGTCATCATCACTCCGAACGCGCTGCCGCACGACCCGCGCAACTTCCGACGCGTGGCGGAGCGCCTCGCGGTCGAACGCGGGTGGTTCCTCACCGATCAGTTTGGCAGCCCGGCGAACTCGCGTGTTCACGAACAGACCACCGGCCCAGAAATTGTTGCGCAGTTGGGTGCGCAGGTAGGCGCATTCGTTTGCGGTGTTGGCACAGGCGGAACCATCACCGGCGTCGGGCGGTATCTGAAAACTCACGCCCCAGGCGCAAGGATCGTGTTAGCCGACCCTATCGGTTCTCGTTTGGCTCACCTCGTAGACCCGCGACAACCCGACTACGACACGGGCTACAAGGTTGAGGGCATTGGCGGAAGCGAGCCACCGGTGATCCTCGACCTGAGCGTGATTGATGAAGCCGAGCGCGTGAGTGATGATGAGTCGTTCGCGATGACAATTCGCTTGATTCGCGAGGAAGGGCTGCTCGTCGGCGGCTCGTCGGGAACCGCGGTCGCGGCCGCGCTGCGGGTCGCCGCGCGTGGTGACGTGTCGGGTCCGGTTGTCGCGATACTGGCCGATTCGTGGGACCGCTACTTCTCTACGCCGTGGATGCGCGTTGACAGTTGAGAAGCTGGCTTCCTGATGTGAGAAGTAGACTGCGCGAGACGGTGCCGCTTGGACGTTGCGAAGAGTGATTGGAGGCTTCAGATGACGCGAACCGTGCTGACCAGCCGCGTAAAAACGAAAAAGGCGGGATGAACCGCCGTGGATCGTCGCCCATTCAATCCACGTCAGTCATCCCGCCCGGAGATATGTAATGCAGGTGCTGTGCCAATTGGCGGAAAAGTTTGCGAAGCCGCGAGCGGCTTCAACTGGCGCCGCGCTTCGCTTCCAGTTCCTGCCAGCGCGCGAACAACTTCTCGACCACGGCCTGCGCCTCTTCGAGCGCCTTACACGCGGCGGTCAGCGCGACGTGGTTCCCGCCGTGGTCGCGGTTCACCTCCGCTTCGCGGGCCGCGACAACTCCCTCCGCGGCGGCGATCGCGGCCTCGATCCCCTCCCACTCCTGCTGCTCCTTGTAGCTCAACTTCTTCGGCTTCGCGGTCGCGCCCCCGCCGGACTTCTTCGCGGGGGCGCTTTGCGTCGGCTTCGCCGGGACAAAGCCGCGATCATACGCCGTCAGCCACTGACCGACGCTACCGTACTTCGCCGACCCGCCCTCACCGTCGAGGCCGATCACCTCCGTACACAACCGGTCCATCAGGTCGCGGTCGTGCGTCACCAGAATCACCGCGCCGGGAAACTCTTCGAGGCTCTCTTCGAGCGCTTCCAGCGAAGGGATGTCGAGGTCGTTGGTCGGTTCGTCGAGTAAGAGCAAGTCGGCGGGCTTCAGCATGAGTTGCGCGATGCGTACCCGCGCGCGCTCGCCGCCGGAGAAAGCACTCATTTCCACGTCGAGTTGATCGGGGCGGAACAGGAAGCGTTGTGCCCACCCGCCGACGTGCAGTTGACGCCCGTTGAACGTCACCATGTCACTGTTAGGACTGAGTGCGGTGCGCAGCGGGATCGACAGATCGAGCGTTGATCGTCCTTGCTCGAACATCACGACGCGCAACCCATCGGCGCGGGTGACGGTGCCCGCGTCCGGGGTCGATTCGCCCGCGAGTACCTTCAGCAGCGTACTCTTGCCGCTGCCGTTCGCGCCGAGCAACCCGAGACGCGTGCCGGGCGCGATCATCAGATCGAGGCCGCTGAACAGGGGCCGCCCGCCGAGCGCCTTGCCGATGCCGGTCGCGG
>CANLGS010000612.1 GCA_947490035.1 Gemmataceae bacterium | reverse complement strand
CCGCCGGGCCTTTGAACCTTCTTCCCGCTCCTGTATCCTTCAACCTGATAACCCACGGGCCGGCCCTAGGCTGATCGGAAGTTGGGCTTTCGATGGAATTATTGGTTCGAGTTCGATCCCGTTTTTCGTTCACACGGCTCGTGAATTCCGCTGCTTTTCCAGCGAAAAGTTCCGTTCCCCCGGCGAACTGATTCCAGAACGGGGATGAACCAAAAACACTGTCAACTCGAACTTCCGATCAGCCTAGGCCGGCCCCGTCTCATAACGGTATCCCGACCATGACGCAGAAAGTGTACATCGAAACCGTCGGCTGCCAGATGAACGTGCTCGACAGCGAGCTGGTCATCGGCGCGCTCCGCCGGCACGGCTACGACCTCACCGACACACCCGCCGACGCGGACGTGCTGCTGTTCAACACGTGTTCCGTGCGCGAACACGCCGAAGACAAGACGTACTCCGCGCTCGGCCGCGTCCGGCTGTTAAAGCGCGACAAACCGGATACGGTGATCGGCGTGCTGGGCTGCATGGCGCAGAAGGACCAAGAAGCGATCCGCAAGCGTGCGCCCTACGTCGATATGATCGTCGGCACGGGCCAACTCGGCGCGGTACCGGAACTGGTCGCGAAGGTGCGGGCGACGCGCGAGCCGCAGTTGGCCGTCAGCCTCGGCCGCACCGACGGCGGGCGCAACGAGGTCGAAGCGAGTTTCATCAGCTACGACCCGGCACGCGACCCGTCGATGCGCCCGACGCCGTTCCAGGCGTATGTGCGCATTCAGATCGGCTGCGACAAGTTCTGCACGTACTGCGTGGTGCCGAGTACGCGCGGCCCGGAACAGAGCCGCCCGCCGGAACACATCTGGGGCGAAGTGCGGCAACTCGTCGATCAGGGCTGCAAGGAAGTCACGCTCCTCGGCCAGACGGTGAACAGCTACGTCTACACCGACGGTGACCGGAAAACGCGGCTCTCCGACCTCATTTCTGGGATGCACGACGTGCCGGGGTTGGAGCGCATCAAGTTCGTGACGAACTACCCGAAGGACATGACCGACGACCTGCTCGACGCGGTCCGCGAGCTTCCCAAAGTGGTGAAGTACCTGCACGTTCCCGTTCAATCCGGGTGCGACGAGGTGTTGAAGCGTATGAAGCGGAACTACACCGCCGCGTACTACATGGAGATGCTCGCGCGGTGTCGCGAGTTGGTGCCCAATGTGTCGGTCAGTTCGGACTTCATCGTCGGCTTCTGCGGCGAGACGGAAGAGAGCTTCGCGAAGACGATGGAGCTGGTTCGCGTGGCCGCGTTCAAGAACTCGTTCATCTTCAAGTACAGCGAGCGCGGCGGCACGAAGGCCGCGGACCGCTACCCGGACGACGTGCCGGACGACGTGAAGAAGCGCCGCAACAACGACCTGCTGCTGGTGCAGAACGAGAACAGCCGCACCGATCACCGAAATCAAGTGGGCACCGTGGTCGAGGTGCTGGTGGAAGGCCCAAGCCGCCGCGAGCGGAGCGCGTCGAACCAGGCGAACCGCGAGGAGGCGAGCCACGTCACGCAGCTAACGGGGCGCAGCATGGCGGACCACATCGTCGTGTTCGACGGCACCGCGCGCTTGATCGGCCGCACGGTGCGCATCGCGATCACGGACGCCTCGCCGTTCACGCTGTACGGCGACGTGTTGACAGACGAAGTGGTGGGCGCTGTTAGCCGCGAGCCGACGGCGAGCGTCGCACCGAGCCGCTTCTCGCTTCCGCTTGTGTGAACCCAGTCGAGGATTGTTGAAAATCTCGCGGGCGTTTCAGCGAATCGGATTGTGTCCCCGAACTCTACACCCTCCGGAGTTTCGCCGTGTCCGCATTTCTGTTCGTCAAGTGCGTGGCTGCTGCCGTAGCTGAACACGGCATCCACGGTCTCACGTCTCTGGTGCCAGGCGGAGAATACGCCTTCAAGATCGCTAAGTCGGCCTACCAGAAGTACCGCGACCGGAAACGGGACGCCGCGCTGCGGGACGACATCCAGAAGCTTGCGCAGGCGAACTTCGAGGAGTCCAAGCAGGCAGCAATCGAAGCGGTGCGTGAGGTCGCCGCGGGTGCCTCAATCGAGGACCGGCTGAACCTCGAACTCTATCTAACGCAAATTCCGGCGACGGTCCGTGCGTCGCTCAAGCGGGCAGACGACCCTACGGGCACGACCGTTCCGCGGGCGTTCGCGTTGAACTCTCCCGATGACCTACTGAAGATGCTCCCGCAGCGCCTTCCGCGGTTTCGGGGCGGCGAGCCGCTGCCGGGCGCGCCCGGGTGGGTGCTGGTGGAGCAACTCGGGAGCGGCGGGTTCGGCGAGGTCTGGCTGGCCCGGTTCGGCGACTACGAGGCGTCGGCCCTGTACGGCGCGGTGAAGTTCTGCCACGGCTTGGACGCCCGCGATCTCAGACACGAGTTGGACATCGCGGCTCGTGTGATGCAGGCGGGGATGCAACCCGGTGTCGTTCCGGTCATCGCCAAGAACCTCGACAGTAACCCGCCGTGGGTGATGTTCGAATACGTCGTCGGCGGCGATCTCGCGGATCGGATTCGGGAGTGGTCGCTGTTGTCCCCGGCCGAGCGATTCGGCCGCGTTGTAACCGCCCTGAGCAGGTTGGCCGAAGCGGTCGGCCGGTTGCATCGACTCACCCAGCCGGTCGTTCACCGCGACTTGAAGCCGAGCAACGTCCTGTTTGACGCGAAAACGGGCCACCTGCGGGTGACCGACTTCGGCATCGGTGGGGTGGCCGCAACCGCAACGCTGAAACTCGAAAGGACCGGTCAATCGACCCCCGGCGGTCGGCAGATGTCGTACCTGCGCGGTTCGCACACGCCGCTGTATTCCTCGCCGCAGCAGCGGGACGGGTCGGACCCGGACCCGCGCGACGACGTTCACGCCCTCGGGGTCATCGGCTACCAGATGTTGACTGGGCAGTTGGCGCAAGGGTGCGGAACGGACTTCGAGGAAGACTTGCGCGAGGCCGGTGCGGACGACGAGTTGATCCAGGTGCTGAAGCGTTGTACGGCTCAGAAGCCGGAGCGCCGGCCGAAGGACGCGGCCGAACTAGCCGGCGCGCTGGCGGCACTGGAACTCCCGGTGGCAGAGGAGGAAGCCGGGCTGTCGGCTGCGGAGGAAGTCGCCTTGGCCGCGGACTACGCCGAGTGGTCCGCGGTCGCCAAGCAAGGGAGGGGAACTAAGAGCTTCTTAAAAGAAATTGCCGCGCCCCGACTCGCCTGCTGGCGGCACGCCGCCGAACTGGACGACGTCCGCGGACAGGCTCTGCTCGCGGACACCTACGAAGACGGGGTTGGCAACCTGCAGGACTACGGGCAGGCGATGGCGTGGTTCCGCAAGGCCGCCGACCAGGGGAACGCCGTCGCTCAGTATAACATCGGGTCGCTGTACAAGAACGGGCTGGGCGTACCCCAAGATTACGGGCAGGCGATGGCGTGGTTCCGCAAGGCCGCCGACCAGGGGAACGCCGCCGCGCAGTCCAACATCGGGTCGCTGTACCTGAATGGACAAGGCGTGGCCCAGGATTACGGGCAGGCACTCGAGTGGTTCCGCAAGGCCGCCGACCAGGGGCTCGCCGCCGCTCAGTCCAACATCGGCT
>CANLGS010000611.1 GCA_947490035.1 Gemmataceae bacterium | reverse complement strand
TCTGAACGACCGGAGCGGGGAGTTTGCGCAGAGGTTGAAACGACCAGAACTGCCGGGCATCGGGCGAAGTCGGGTCGAGAGCCGTTGCCACGGTCTTCGCGCCGGCGGGGTAAACGGCCCCGTCGCGAACCCAGGTCTCCAGCGCGGCGATCTGCGGCGGTCGCAACTTGCCCTTGGGCGGCATCTGCAACTCGCCCTTATTCGCGTGGACGGCCGACACGAGCAGGCTCTTCTCGGGCTTTCCGGGCACGACCGCGGGACCGGTATCGCCGCCCTTCAGAATCGCCTCGCGGCTATCGAGTGCAAGCCCGCCTTGCGTCTTGTTGGCCTTCACGGAGTGGCAACTGTGGCAGTGTTCGACCAGCAGGGGGCGGACTTGCTTCTCGAAGAACGCGACGCTCGCGGCGTCCGGCTCCGCGGCCCGACCTCGGCCGATGCTCAGGGCGAGCAACACCGCGAGCGTGATCGTACCGCGCATGCACGCCACCTTGTTGTTCCGATGAAGAACACGACACTTGGTCGTCGTGAGCAGTGGGCAGGTCCGTCCCGGCGTGTTCGATTGTAACGCAACCGGACTGGCCGCGTAAACAGATGACTTCGCGATGCGGGTGCGGCTCTTCAAACAGCGGGCCGTTCGACGACACCGCGCTTTTGGAGGTAGCGGGCGAGGAGCCAGCACAACATCGCCCAGGCGACGCCGGCCGACCAGCCCGCGACCACGTCGGTCGGGTAGTGGACGCCGAGGTACACGCGGCTGGTCCCGACCAGCAGCGCCAGCAGGACCGCGACACCGACGAAATACACTTTCGTCCAGCAGCCCGGAACGAACCTGGCCAGGAGCGCGCCGAGGGTCAGGTACACGACCGCCGACATCATCGAGTGGCCGCTGGGGAAACTGGACGAGGTGACGTGTGCGAGGTGCGGAACCACGTCCGGCCGCGGGCGGGAGTACAGCCCTTTCAGAGCGACGCTGAGGAGCGTCCCGCCGCCGGTCGCCGCCAGGACGAAGACCGCCGCGTGCCACCGCCGGACGATGAGCAGGTAGCCGAGGACGGACGCGATGAGTAGAACCAAGACCGTTTGCCCGCCGATCGCGGTGATGTCGCGGGCGGCGTCTGCGACCCACCGCGGTCCGATGGGTGTGTGCGCTTCGTCCGACGAGCGCAGAGCGCGCAGGATTTGGGCGTCGGTCTGCCCCGGTCCTGAAACCGCGTCGGCGGCGAGCAGGAAGGCCAAACATCCCGTCGCCACAATCCCGACGCCGACGAGGAGAATCAGGTCCGACCGCCAGAACCACGCGGTCAGCCGTGTCTTTGTGTCACCGATGCGCCCCATTACTTTTCAACCACCTCGACCATCACGTCGAACTTGTGGTAGCGGCCCAGGATGTCGCCCACGAACCGCACCCGCGCCGTGCCCGGCTTGAGCGCCGTCAGCGCGACCACCGCTTTCGTCTTGTCGGATTTGGCCTTCTCGGGCGGGACGAGTTTGAACGCCTCGTCGTCGAACAGCCACGCGCCCGCGTCGATGTCGCCCGGTGCGGCCGCGCCCCCGCGGGGCAGAACGACGCCTTCGGCGACCAGAGTCACCGTCTCGCCCTTTTTCACCTTCAGCTTGTACTTCGGAATCTCCGCGTTCTCGTCGGCCGGCTTTCCCAACTCGGTGCCGACCGCCGAGAGCTTGAACCCGGCACCGCTGGCCTGGACCGCGGCGCACGCCGCCAGCACTGCGGCGACCGCGAGTATGTAACGCTTCGAGAGCTTCATCACTTCCTCCTCGGGATGCAATCCCTGGAGTATTACGCGGGCGCGGTTCATCGGCAACCCGCCCCATTGCGTTTGATTTCCTCTCCAAGTGCCTCGTGTATCATCTCGCCGTTATCCTGGCGCGCCGCACGTCTGCGACGCGATTCCGGTGAAGTCGGGTTACGGCTTCGGCCGGTTCTTCAGGTGGTCGTCCATCTTGAGGTGCGGCACGCCTTCGGCCCACCAGTCCGGGGCGGGCTTGCTCATCAGGTGGTGGTCGAAGAACTCGCGCATCCGCACCGCGTAGTCCTTGCGGTTCTCGGGCTTCGCGAGGCCGTGGTTCTCGCCCTTGTATTGCAGCATCACCACCGGCTTCTGGAGCCGGCGGAGCGTGTTGTAATACTCCACGCCCTGCGTGAAATCGACCGCCCCGTCCTTGTCGTTGTGCAAGAGCAGAAGCGGCGTCTTCACCTTCTGGGCGTGATACACCGGCGAGTTGCGGATATAAGCGTCCTGCAAGTCCCAGTAGCCGCTGGTGAACCGGCCCTGACTGCTCTCGAAGATGGGCTGGTTCGCCATGCCGACGTTCCAGTACACGCTGCTGTACATGCTCACGAGGTCGGTGAGCGCGGCCCCGGCGATGGCGCACTTGAACCGGTTCGTCTGCGTGACGAGGAACGCGGTCTGGTAGCCGCCCCACGAGTGGCCGTGGAGCGCGACCTTGTCGTTATCGACGATCCCGGTTGCGACGGCCGCATCGAGACCGGGAAGAATGCACTCGACCGCCGACACGCCGGGATCGTTCAAGCGGTACGCGATGTCCGGCATGAACACCGCGTACCCGGCCGACGTGTATACCGACCCGACCGCGTTCACGCTCGGCGCCTGGTAACGATGCAGGTTCTGCGACAGCTTCTCGTAGATGTAGACGATGGTCGGGTACTTCTTCCCCGGCTCGTAGTCCGCGGGCAGGTAGAGCGCGCCCTGAAGTTTCTTCCCGCCGACGCCCTTGTACTCAACCAGTTTCACGCCCGCGGACCACTTATACTCCCTCTGCTGCGGGTTCACGTCGGTTACCTTCTTCGCGTCCTTGAAGGTGCCACCCGCGAGGTAGTAATCCGGGTACTCGGTCGCGGTCTGCTTCGTGAACGCGAACACGTCCGCCTTGCGCGCCTTGGTGGGGACGCCGTAGGCACATTCGCCCCACAGGAGTTCGATTGCTGCTCCGTGCGGGTGGGACTCGCCGGGCTTGGTTGCGCTCGGTGTGGACCTCTGGCCCAAGAGGGCGAAGCCTTCCATCTTCGTCCACTCGCCGTACACGGTCACGTACACCGGTTTGGTCAGGTCGGTTCCGGGCTTGAACTCCGGTTCGAGGTTCCCGACGAGGCGGTAGCGAAGGCTGTACGCCTTGCCGACCGTCGTCAGGCTGGTGCCGCCGGTGCCGTCGATGCTCACCTGCCAGATGTCCCACCCGTCGGAGAGTAGCGCGTACTTCCCGTCGCGGCTCCAACCGTAGGAAGGCGTCGCGGGCTTCTCGAAGTTGTGGTCGTCTTCGGTGTCCACGAACGAAGTACCAACCTTCTCGGTGACGTTGAGGCTCTTGCCCGCGGCCATGTCGAAGACGTGGTAGTGCCCGTCCTTGTAGTAGAGGAAGTGCGTGCCGGTCGGGGACGCGTTCACGCCCGCGCCGCCGAAGAAGATGCTCGCGAGCTTCTCGACGACCTTCTTCCGCTCACCGGTCTTCGGGTTCACCACATACACGTCGGTGAACAGCTTGCCGTTGAGGTAGCTCATGTACTCGTAGGGCTTGGTGTCGCGGCCGATGGCGTACTTCTGCTTGGGGGCGAGGACCACCGATCGCAGCTTGTCGTCCGCGAGGCGCACGAACTTC
>CANLGS010000610.1 GCA_947490035.1 Gemmataceae bacterium | reverse complement strand
GCGCGGAATCGTTCCCGCCGCGGTTGTTCCTGCCGCCGGGCGCGCGAGCGATGGAGGTCGCGGGCGTGACCGGGGCCGAGGACCAGCGCGCGTCGCTCGCGTACGCGTTCCAGATCTTCGGCCGCCCGGCGCGCAACGGCATGGTGCAGTGCGACTGCGAGCGCGACCCCAGCCCGACCATCGTGCAGGCGCTGTACCTCGCGAACCACCCGCAACTGCGCGAGAAGATCGCGTCGCCGACCGGTCGCGTCGCACAGATCGTCAAGGAGCACGCGGACAACGCGACGCGCGTGGAGGAAGTGTTCCTCTGGACCGTCGGCCGGCTGCCGTCGAAGAACGATCTCGCCGCGTCGGTCGAGTACGTGAAGGCCAGCCCGTCCGCACAGCGCGGCCTCGAAGACCTGATGTGGAGCCTGATGAACACCCGCGAGTTCTCCCTGAACCACTGAGCGCGTCCCACCAGCACACGCACTCCAACGCACGAGGACGTTATGTCTCTCTCCCCAACGCGGCGCGACTTCTTCTTCGTCGGCGGCACCGGCCTGTTCGGGCTGACCGTACCCGGCTTACTCCAGGCGCGCGCGGGCGCGCCCAAGAAGGCGAAGGCGGATCACGTCATCGTCGTGTGGCTCGGCGGCGGCCCGCCGCACCAGGACATGTTCGACCTGAAGCCCGACGCCCCGGCCGAGATCCGCGGCGAGTACAAGCCGATCGCCACGAACGTGCCCGGCGTTCAGATCGGCGAGTTGCTGCCGCGGCTCGCGAAGAACGCGGACAAGTACACGATCCTGCGCTCGGTCGGGATCGCGAGCGAGAAGTGGGAGCACGGGGGCGGGCAGTACTGGCTCACCGGCAACCCGCGGAAGACCGGCGTCACCCCCGCGTTCCCCATGTACGGCAACGTCGTCACCAAACTGCGCCCCGCGCCGAAGGACGTGCCCACGTTCGTCGCGTTCGGGGACATCGACAACCACGCGTACGGGCTGAAGCAGAACTACCTCGGCCCGACCGCGGACCCGATCGTGTTCCAACCGGACGACGCGAAGAGCGAGGTGAAGGGCATGCTGGTCCCGCCCGCGGGCCTCGATCTGTCGTCGTTCGACCGGCGCGAGACGCTGCGGCAGTCGCTCGACACGCAACTCCGCGGCATCGACGACCCGCTCGTCGGCGGGATGGACAAGTTCCAGCAGACCGCGTTCGACCTGCTGCGCTCGCCCAAGTTGCGCGAGGCGCTCGATCTGGAGAAGGAGAACCCGAAGACCCTGGAGCGGTACGGGAAGAACTCGCACGGCAAGAAGGTGCTCGCGGCGCGGCGCCTGGTCGAAGCCGGGGTGCCGTTCGTGTACACGCACTTCGAGAGCAACTGGGACCACCACGGGCAGAACTTCAAGGCGTGCAAGAGCAAGCTGCCGAACCTCGACAACGCGGTCGCGTCGCTGCTCGAAGACCTGCACGCCAGCGGGTTGCTGGAAAAGACGATCGTGATGGTGCTGGGCGAGATGGGGCGCACGCCGAAGATCAACAAGGACGCGGGCCGGGACCACTGGGGCACGTGCCAGAGCGTGCTGGTCGCGGGCGGCGGGTTTGCGGGCGGCACCGTGGTCGGCGCGACCGACAAGCACGCGGCGTATGTGACCGACAAGTACTACAAGGTGGAGAGCTTCGGCCGAACGATCTACCACCAACTCGGCATCGACCCGGACCAGACGCTGCTCTCGATCGACAACCGCCCGCACCGGTTGATCGGCGAGGACACGCCGCTCATCAAGGAAGCGCTGGCCTGAACCCGCACGCGAAGGACACGTTGGCGATCCTTCGGACAGTGGCGCTGAGAGGCACCGTCTTGCGATGCTGCTGAATCAACCGATGTCCACGGGACGTGGTGAAGGACACCATCGCCTGAATGGCGGGCGTTGCGGTTCCCGTCCCTTGCGCCGAGGCTCCGATGCGATTCGCTCTGCTCGCGCTCCTGTTCGCGGCCGGTCCCGCCACCGCGGCGGACGCGGTGTTCCAGTACGCCGTGCCGGTGAAGCCGGCGAAGGGCCAACCGAGCACCGCGTTCGTGTGGATTCCGCCGGAGGCGAAGCAGGTCCGCGGCGTCGTGGTCGCCGGGATGACGCTCGCCGAGCGCGAGATGGTCAGGGACGTCCTCGTCCGAAAGGCGTGCGCGGAGGAGCAACTCGCCCTCGTCTTTCTCAAGACCGGAATCGGCGCGGTGGACGTGCAGCAGGTTCTCGACGACCTCGCCAAGGCGTCCGGCTACCGTGAACTGTCGGTCGCCCCGTTGTTCTTCTTCGGCCACTCCGCCGGCGGGCCGCAGGCGAAGGCCGCCGCCGCGAAGTACGCCGACCGGTGCTTCGGGGTGGCACAGTACCGCGGCGGGCACCCCGGCGAACCGGACCCGGTGCCACCCGGGGTGCCCGCGCTGATGATGCTCGGGCAGTTCGACGAGTTCGGTAAGCAGATGATGCGCGACGCCGACGGCCGCGAGAACTGGGAGTACGGCCGCGACTCGCTCGCCGCGTTCCGCGCTGCCGACGCGAAGAACCTCGGAAGTATCGTAGTCGAGCCGGGCGCGGGGCACTTCGCGTGGAGCAACCGGAGCGCCAACTACCTCGCGCGATTCCTGCGGAAGGCCGCGAAGGCCCGCATCCCGGACTGGCCGCTCGACACGAAGGAACCGGTGAAGTGCAAGGCCATCGATCACACGACCGGCTGGCTCACCGACCTGACGATCACGGGTGCCACCCGGCACAAGCCGGCCGCACACAAGGACCACGCGGGTGACCGCTCCAAGGCGGGTTGGCACTTCGACAGCGAACTGGCCGAGGCGACGGAGACGTACCACATCGGGCTGGCGGGGAAGAAGGACCAGTTCATCCGGTGGAAGGACGCGTCCAGCGTGGACGCCGGGGCGCGGTTCTTCTTCACCGAACTCAAGTGGGGCAGCGACGGGCAGACGTTCGAGGTCCACCCGGAGTACGCCGACGTATACCCGAAGACCCAGCCGAACGGTCAGGGACCCCGGTGGCCGCTCGCGGGCAAGCCGGTCGGGCACTCGAAGGCGCCGGTCCTCGTCCGGCCGGTCGGCGGGCCGGTGGTTGCGGTTGGGCCGGACAAGTTCCGGATGAAATACGACGCGATCGCGCCGGCAACGGACCCCGGTCGCGCGACGTTCCTGGCCTCCAGCGAGGGCGACGCGGACTACCGCTACACGGAGCAGGTCGGGATGATGCCGAAGGGGTTCGCCGGGCTGAAAGACGGCAAGGAGCAGACGATCACGTTCCCGCCGGTCGGCAACCTGAAGCCGGGCGGCTCCGTCGAACTGAAGGGTACGAGCGATGGCGGCCTGCCGGTCGAGTATTACGTCGCTCACGGCCCGGCGGTGATCGAGGGCGGGAAGTTACGGGTTGCGGAGTTGCCCGCTCGCGCGGTGTTCCCAGTCGAGGTGAAGGTGGTCGCGTACCAGTTCGGCCGCGGGGTCGAGCCGCGGGTGAAGACCGCCGCGCCGGTCGAGCAGACGATCCGCATCGAGAAGCCGTGAGCCGATCCGTTGTCCCTGACCGAGTCACACGTAGGCGAGCCTTCGCAGCCCTTGCCGAAGCCACAGAAGTGATCGGAGATCCTTCGCCCGATT
>CANLGS010000609.1 GCA_947490035.1 Gemmataceae bacterium | reverse complement strand
TCCTCGGCCGTTGGTTTCGGCGGGTAAACCCAATCGATGCGATAAACTACGCGAACGCGGTCGAACACCGCGTCCCACGGTTTCACGTCTTCTGCCACGGGCGATCCCTCCGCGTTACGCCGGGGCGCCGATCAGTTCCTTCAGCTTCGGCATCCCGACGCGCGTGCAGTAGTCGCCGAACAGCTCGCCTTTTGTGCGCTCGGTCGCGAACGCCGCGAAGACCTTCGCCAGCTTCGGCACGAGTTGGTCGAACGGCACGCCGTCCTGAATCTCGGTGTTCAGACGGCGGCCGTAGCTGTCGCCGCCGATGTACAGCGTGTACTTCGTGCCGCCGCGACCCACAATCCCGACCTCGCTCTGGTACGGACGCGCGCACCCGTTCGGGCAACCCGTCATCCGCACGCTGATCGGCTCGTCCGCTAAACCCACGTTCTTCAACGCCACTTCCAGTTGATCGACCAACGCCGGCATCGCGCGCTCGCTCTCGGTCAGCGCCAGCGGGCACGTCGGCACCGCCGGGCACGCCATGCTCAGCCGCTGAACCTGCGACAGCGTTTCGGGCCGCGGAATGCCGTACTCGTTCAGCATCGAATCGACGCCCGCGCGGTCGTCCATCGACAACCCGCACAGCATGATGTCCTGTTGTGTGGTGAGCCGCGCTTCGCACTTGTACTTCGCCACGATCGCGCGAAGCCCGCTGCGCATCCGCATCTGGCCGTCGTCCTTGATGCGGCCGTTCTCCACGGAGAGGCCCAGGAAGAACTTCCCGTTCCCCATGCTGTGCCAGCCGAGATGCAAGTCCAGACCCGTGATGTTCACCTCGCGCGGCAGTTGAGCCGCGTGCGGGAAGTAGTCGCGGTAGAACACCTCGCGGAACTTCTCCAACCCCCAATCCTTCATGACGTACTTCAGCCGCGCCCGCTTGCGGTTGGTGCGGTCGCCGTGGTCGCGGAACAACTTGATGACGGCTTCCGAAGCGGCCAGCACTTCGTCCGGACTGATGAAGCCGACCGGTTGCGCGAGCAGCGGGTAGGTGTCCGGGTTCGAGTTCGTCTGACCCTGCCCGCCGCCCGCGAACAGGTTGTAGCCGACGAGCGATCCCCTCTCAGTGATCGCCTGGTAGCCGAGGCACTGCGCGAGGATATCGGTGCAGTTGTCGTGCGGCAGCGAGAACGCCACCTTGAACTTTCGCGGCAGGTACGTCTTGCCGTAGATCGGTTCCTCGGCGTTCGGGTCGTCGTCGAACTTCGCGGGTTCGCCGTTCAGCCAGATTTCGTGATACGCCTGCTTGCCGGCTTTCGGCGCGAGGTGTGCTGCGACCGCTTCGCAGTCGAGCATCATTCGCGCGCGGGTCGGGTCCGGAAGCGGAGCCGGGCACGTCAGCACGTTGCGGTTCACGTCGCCGCAGCCGCCGAGCGTGGTGACGAGGCTCGCGTTGATCGCGGCCATCGTCGCTTTTAAGTTGCCCTTCAGCACGCCGTGAAACTGGAAGCTCTGGCGTGTGGTGATGCGCAGCGTGCCGTTCGCGTACTGACCCGCGATGTCGTCCATCGCGAGGTACTGATCCGCGGTCAACTTCCCGCCGGGCAACTTCAGCCGGATCATGAACATGTACGCCTTGCCCACGCCCGCCTTCGCGCGCGTCTTGCGGGCGTCGCGGTCTTCCTGCTCGTAGCTGCCGTGGAACTTGATGAGGCTCTTGTTCGCGTCACTCAGGTGTTCGATTGACGGGTCGGCGATCTCCTCCGCGAGCGTACCTCGAAGGTACCGCCCATCGGATTTGTGGCCTTCGACGGGAGACAGCTTCGGTGCGGTTTCGTCGGACATCTCGGAACCTGTGCGTGATGATCGCGGGCGTGTCCCGTTCGTTTTACACCTCATCGGCCGTTTCGGGAGCGCCACTTTGCCGCGAACACTCATCCGCGAAGTGAGGGATACGGGCGCGAATCACTTCGACGCTCATTCGGGCAAGCTCGATAAGTTGGGCAACCGGTTCCGGCTGCCGCGCCTGGAACGCCCCCGATTGCCCCATCCGCGCGAACACCCGTGAACCGTCCTGTCACTCCGGACCGATGTGGGGGATGCTTCACGAGATACCATTCCGATGTTCGGGGATCACTCACCGTGACACTCCAGGCCACCTCATCGAAACCAAACGGCCCGCTCACGCTCGGTTTCCTCGCGGTGCTGCAAGACCCGACCGGCTGGCTCGGCGGGTATCTGGTCACCAACGGCTGGGGCCGACCACTTGAGTTCCGCCTGACGACCGCCGTGCAGCCGAACCGCGTGCAGACCGCCCTCTACGGGGCCACGCTGACGGAGTACCTTCACGCCGACGTGATCGGCAAGACGCTGGTGGAGAAGACCGGCACGAAACCCGATCTAATCGTCACAGACTCACCGCCGGCGCTGGCATTGCGAGCGCGAATCGAGATTCCGGTGATTGCGCTGGCGGCGCCAGGCACCACACTGACGGACGCGATCACGTTCGCGCACGCGCGTTCGCCGGGCGGCTTGCTGCTGTCCGGGCGGTTCGCGTCCGACCGCGACCTCGTCGCGGCGCTGCTGGAGCGGGTGGATTCGGCGGTCGATCTGGCGGAGCCGTTCGCGCGCATCCGCGAAGCCGTGGGCGAAGCCCGCAAGATGGGAGTGACCAACCGTGCTGCGGCTTGACGCGGAAGGCGAAGAGTTGATCCCCTCGGCTGTCTCGCTGGGGAACGAATTGCTCGGCGCGGAGGAAGAAGCCGCTCGCGGCTTCGCAAGCGGCAGTCTGCCTTTCTCCCCCTCACCACAGGGTGCGGGTTGGGGGGTAGGTGTCGTCGAACTGCCGAAGCTCGACCACCCGCTTGAGCCGAACGTGCGCGAGGCGCGGCTGCTCACCGACGCGCCGTGGGTGCGCTCGCTGGGCCGGCTGGAACTGAGCGTCACGACGGAAGGCTGGAAGTTCCCCGCGCCGCCGCCGGAATACACCCCGCCACCGCGACCCGCGACCGAGCCGAAGATCGGGCGCCACTCGGTGAACCTGCCCGCCCCCGCGCTGCCGGACGATCAGCAGGGCGCGAAGCCGCGTATCCGGCCGAAGCCGACCGCGGACACCATCGTCTTCAAAGACCGCTTGCTCTATCTCCTGCAACCGCCGCTCGACGGGCTGTTCGGCGGGAAGCAGCTTTCGGTGCCGTTCGAGCCGTACCCGTACCAGCTCGAAGGCATCGCGTTCCTGATGCCGCGGAACCACGCGCTGTTAGCCGACGAAATGGGGCTTGGCAAAACGTGTCAGGCGATTCTCACGCTGCGGCTGCTGTTCCACCAGGGCGAGATCAAGCAGGCGCTGGTGGTATGCCCGAAGCCGCTCATGCACAACTGGGCACGCGAACTGAAGATGTGGGCGCCCGACATTCCCTTCGAGACGTTCGAGGGCGACCCCGACCAGCGCCGCAGCACGTGGTTCGTTTCCAACTGCCCGCTCAAACTCATCAACTACGAAACGCTCACGCGCGACTGCGACATTGCGTCCGACAAGCGCATCTACTTCGACGCGGTCGTGCTGGACGAAGCGCAGCGGATCAAGAACAAGGACTCGAAGACGGCCCACGCGGTCCGCGCGCTGAACCGCGGGCGGAGTTGGGCGCTCACCGGCACGCCCATCG
>CANLGS010000608.1 GCA_947490035.1 Gemmataceae bacterium | reverse complement strand
GAAGTACCTCGAAGCCATGCCCTACGACCTGCCCACAATCGACAAGGACGCAATCGACTGGGGCGCAATATCATCCTGATTGGTTAGCCGCGACCCGAAGGGGAGCGCGGCCGCACTCCTTAAGGGATCATGCCATGAGAGCTTCGTGCGTCGGGTTCGTCCTCTTCGCCGCCCTCGTCGGGGCGGCGTGCGGACAGGAGAAGAAAGCCGCCACCATCACCATCACGGTGCCGGAGAACAGTTACAAGGAAACCCTCGTGACGGTGGACGGCGTCGATGTGAAGGGCACCGGCAAGACCCGCGTGTTCACCACGCCGGCGCTCGAAGCCGGCAAGGAGTACAAATTCAAGGTGTCGGCACTCGTCGAGCCGAACAACTACACCAAGATCACCCGCCCGCGCGAAGTCACCGTGAAGGCCGGCGACGCGCTCAAGCTCGACCTCACCACCGAGGACAAGAAACTCGACAAGATCGTCGTCCGCTGGGTGCCGACGCCCGAGGACATCGTGGACGAGATGTCCAAGCTCGCGAAGATCACGAAGGACGACATCATCTTCGATCCGGGCTGCGGCGATGCCGTAATGCTCATTCGCCCGGTCAAGGCGCTCGGCGCGAAGAAGGGCATCGGCATCGAGATCGATCCGAAGTACGTTAAGATCGCGAAGGAGAAGGCGAAGGACGAGGGCGTCGCGGACAAGATCGACATCCGCGAGGGCGACATCCTCAACGAGAAGGACATGGCCGTTTGCGCCGAGGCGAGCGTGGTGCTCATCTACATCGGCGACGACCTCGGCGCGCGGATGGCGCCGGTGCTCCAGAAGTTGCTCAAGCCGGGCACCCGCGTCGTCTCGCACCGGTTCAAACTGGGCGACTGGAAGCCGGACAAGACGGTGACCGTGAAGGGCGCGGACGGCAGCGACTACATCCTCCACTACTGGGAAGTGAAAGCGAAGAAGTAGCGCGCTGGGCGCCGCTCGCGGCTTCGCAACTTGCGAAGCCGCGAGCGGCGCCCGATCTTCTTGGAGCTTCTCATGTCGCGCCGTGTCTTTCGTGCCATCGCGCCCCAAGTTTGTGGTGCGAAGAAGACATAAACTGCCAGCATGAATACCGTTCGTGTCAACCTGGGTTCGCGCTCTTACGACATCGCGTTTTCGAGCGGCGACTCGTTTGGCGTGTTCGTGCGGACCGCGCTGCCGAAGGCTTCCACCGCTCTCGTGGTGTGCGATTCCAATACGCACGCGCACGGCCGCGCGGTCGAAGCCGCACTCACCGCGACCGGCCTTCGCACCGGGTTCGCCACCGTGCCCGCGGGTGAAGCGTCGAAGTGCATGACGCAACTCGCGACGCTCTACGACGCGCTGTATGACCTCGCGGCGGATCGCAACACCGCGGTTGTGGCCGTCGGCGGCGGCGTGGTCGGCGACCTCGCGGGGTTCGCCGCGGCTACTTACAACCGCGGGCTGCCGCTCGTCATGGTGCCCACGTCGCTGCTCGCGATGGTCGATTCCAGCGTCGGCGGAAAGACGGGTATCAATCACCCGCGCGGCAAGAATCTGATCGGCGCGTTCCACCAACCGGCCGGCGTGTGGATCGACCTCGCGAACCTCAGCACGCTGCCGGAGCGCGAGTACCTCAGTGGTCTCGCGGAGGTGGTGAAGTACGGCGTCATCCTCGACGCGGAGTTCTTCGACCACCTCGAAGCGAACGCGAAGACCGTCCGCGACCGGAAAGCCGCGGGTCTCGCGCAGGTCGTCGCGCGCTGCTGCCAGATCAAAGCGGACGTGGTCGAGAAGGACGAGTACGAAACGACCGGGCTGCGCGCGGTGCTGAACTACGGCCACACCTTCGCGCACGCTTACGAGACGTGCGGCGGCTACGGCAAACTCCTGCACGGCGAAGCCGTCGCGATCGGCATGACGGACGCCGCGCGGCTCGCGCGCAAGATGGAACTCGTCTCCGACGAGTTCGTTTCGCGCCAAACGAAACTGCTCGAAGCGCTGTGGCTTCCCACCGCGCCCCTGGCCGAATTGGCCACGGACGAACTGCTCGCGGTGATGCGGCGCGACAAGAAGGCCGTCGGCGGGCAGATGCGGTTCATTCTCCCCACCCGCATCGGCGACGTGAAACTGTTCGACGGCGTTCCCGAAGCATTGGTACGAGCCGTGCTTGAGATGCGATGAAGGTTACTCTCACGCAAGCGAGGTGTAAGCGGTAATCGTTCAGTCGGAATGCCGCTCGCGGACTCGCGTGAGCGCCGCGTGAGCAGCCAAGAGCAAGCTTTGCCCACTCAGTTAGGAGGGCGGAACTCGCACGTCGTTCGAGAAGGAGCGGCCCGCGAACTTGACCGGACCGCTCGCGGCTTGGACAATTCCGGTAGAATGGTCTACCCCGCCTACTCGCTCTCCTAGACGGACGTTTAACTCCCATGGCCCAGCGGCGCGTCGGATTGTGGTTGATCGGTGCGTGCGGCGGCGTCGCCAGCACGACCGCCCTCGGGCTGTCCGCGCTCGCGCGGGGCTGCACGCCGACCACGGGCATGGTCACGGCCCTGCCGCGGTTCGCCGGCCACGACTTCGACGAACCGGGCGCGTTCGTCCTCGGCGGCCACGACATCCGCAAGGGCAACTTCCTCACCGCCGCGCGCGAGCTGCACGAGCGGTCCAACGTGTTCGACGAGAGGATGCTCGCGGCCTGTAGCGCCGACCTCGAAGCGTGGTCCGCGAACATCCGGCCCGGCGTGGTGTACCGCCCGAACGCCGCGATCACCGCCCTCGCCGACCGCACCGATATGCGCCGCGCGAACACCGCGCGCGAAGCCATCGACGCGATTCAGTCCGACCTCAAAGCCTTCAAGACTGCGAACGTACTCGATCAAGTGGTAGTGATGAACGCGGCTTCCACGGAGCCGCCGTTCGACGCGACCGACGAGCAGAAGTCACTCGAACGCCTTCTGCCCGCGTTGGAGCGCGCCGCGCCGGCGGCGCTGCCGACGAGCGGCGTGTACGCGTTCGCCGCGATGGACGCCGGCTTCGCCTACGTGAACATGACGCCGAGCCGCGGCGCGACGCTCCCGGCACTCGAAGAACTCGCACGCAAGCGCGGCGTGCCGCACGCGGGGCAAGACCTCAAGACCGGCGAAACGCTCATCAAGAGTGTGCTGGCCCCGATGTTCGCGCGGCGCAACCTTCGCGTGCTGAGTTGGGTGGGCCACAACATCCTCGGTAACCGCGACGGGCAAGTTCTGAACGACCCCGACAACAAGGCGAGCAAGGTGAAGAGCAAGGACTTGCTGCTCGCGGAGCTGCTCGGGTACAAGCCGCAGTCGCACGTGAGCATCGAGTACATCGAATCGCTGGACGACTGGAAGACCGCGTGGGACCACATCCACTTTGAAGGCTTCCTCGGCACGAAGATGATGATGCAGTTCACGTGGCAGGGGTGCGACTCATTGCTCGCCGCGCCGCTCGTAATCGACCTCGTGCGGCTGACGGCACTGGCGCAGCGTCGCGGCGAAAGCGGCCCGATGCCGCACCTCGCGAGCTTCTTCAAAAGCCCCGTGGGCGTTACCGAACACGACTTCGGCAAACAGTTCCTGATGCTGGAAGAGTATTTGGCGAACCCCGCCCGCAAGGTCGGGGGTGACCGCT
>CANLGS010000607.1 GCA_947490035.1 Gemmataceae bacterium | reverse complement strand
CGAGGAGGTACAACACGCCGGCCGGGGCGAGCAACTCCGGGCGCACCCGCAGCGGCAGCGCGCCGGGGTCCACGTCCTTCAGCGTGCCGTGGAAGCTCCAGCCGACGGCGCTGACGAGCAGCACGGCGACGACCGTTTCGACCACCAGCACCCATTTACTTCGCTTGCCTTGCGACATGAACCGGATTCTACGAGGCGCTTCGAGTGTAGTCATCACGCTCCGCGTGATGTCTTCATGCCGTGACTTCGAGTGTAGTCATCACGCTCCGCGTGATGTCCGGCCGGCGGAGTGCTTCGAGTGTAGTCATCACGCTCCGCGTGATGTCCAAGCGGCGGAGTTCCCGCGGTCGAACAACTGCCACCGCATGAAGACATCACGCGGAGCGTGATGACTACACTCGAAGACTCCGTGGGCAAGTGCCGTTCACGTTGTCGTCGTGTTCCTCGCCTGATAAGTTCAACCCTAGAATCGAGGAACCGACGATGAGCACCGAGAACGCCTCTCCCACGCCCGATCAACCCACGCCGCCGGCCGCGGCGCCTGCTGCGCCGCCCCCCGCGGCGCCACCGAGCGCCGCGTCGCCCGTTTACGGCGCGTCCCCGGTCAGCGCGCCGAAGCCCGGCGGCGGTGCCCCGGCACCGAGGCCGCCGGCCCCGCCCGCAGGCGCGGCGCCGAAGCCCGGCGGCCCGCCGCCTTTCGCGGGCAAGGGTCCGCCGCGACCGGGCGCCCCCGGCGGTGGCAACCGCGGCAACGACCGCGGTGGCGACCGCGGCGGCGACCGGCCGAACCGCAGCGACAAGCCGTACAACACCGGCGGCCCGCCGCAGCAACTGTTCTTCGGCGGCGAGAAGCCGAACGCGCGCGAACTCGACAAGCTCATCGAGGACGAACTCGCGGCGGCGATGGGCGACTTCGACGTGTCGAAGACCGTCGCGGCCGTCGAGACGGTGACCAAGCCGCGCGCCGCGGGAACCGTCGGCGGCGGCAAGAAGACCGGCGTGGTCGTCGGCGTCCACGGCAACGACGTGTTCGTGGAAGTGCCCGGCGGGCGCAGCCAGGGCGTGCTTCCCCTTCAGCAGTTCGAGGGCCGCAAGCCCGCCATCGGCGAGACGGTCGAGTTCGACATCGACCACTACGACGCCGCCGACGGGCTGCTCATCCTCACGCGCGAAGGCTCCACGCAGGTCGTTCACGACTGGTCGCAGGTCGTCTACGGCATGATCGTGGAAGCGAAGGTCACGGGGACGAACAAGAACAAGACCGGGTTGACGATCGAGATCGCGGGCATCAAGGGGTTCATGCCCGCGAGCCAGCTCGACCTGTACCGCGTCGAGAACATCGAGCAGTTCCTCAACCAGCGCATCAAGGTGATGGTCACCGAGGTCAACCCGGAGGAGCGGAACCTGCTCGTCAGCCGCAAGGCGGTGCAGGAGAAAGAGAAGCAGGTGAAGGCGGAAGCGTTCTGGAAGACGGTCGCGGAAGGCCAGGTGATGAAGGGCATCGTGCGGAGCATCAAGCCGTTCGGCGCGTTCGTCGATCTCGGCGGCGCCGACGGGCTGATCCCGGCGTCCGAGTTCTCATGGCAGCACGTCACCGACCTGAACGAGTTCGTGAAGATCGGCCAGCAGGTCGAAGTGAAGATCAACCGCATCGACTTCGACGCGCGGAAGATCGGGCTGAGCATGAAGCAGCTCACCGTTAGCCCGTTCGAGGTGTACTCGAAGACGGTGCAGGCCGGCACGCGGATCACCGGCAAGGTGACCCGCATCGCGGAGTTCGGCGCGTTCGTGGAACTGACCCCCGGCGTCGAAGGGCTGATCCACATCTCGGAACTCTCCACGCAGCGCGTGCGCCGCGTCCGCGACGTACTCAACGAAGGCCAAACGGTCATCGTGGAAGTGTTGAGCCTGGACCAAACGACACGCCGCATCGCGCTGAGCCTGAAGAAGATTGCGACCGAAGAGGAAGCGGCCGCGGACGCGGCGGAAGAGGCCGAGCGCGAAGCCGATGAGAAGGCGGCGGAGGAGGCGATGGCGAGCCGCCCGGTGAACCCGAACCTGCGCGGCGGCATCGGCGGGCCGATCAAGTTCAACACGGAGTGAGGTTGGTTTGAGGCGAGCGGGGGGCGTAAGCCCCCTGTTGCTTGGGACAGTCAAAGGATTGTGAGTCGCATCAGGGGGCTTACGCCCCCCGCTCGCCTTCAGAGACAGCGCATGTCCGCCCCGAGTTCCCCGTCCCCGCGTGAACTCGCGGCGCTCCTCGACACGCTCCAGAAGAACGTCGGGCGGGTGTTCCTCGGCAAGCCCGAAGTGATCCGGCTCGCGGCCGTCGCGCTCCTCGCCGACGGCCACCTGCTGCTCGACGACGTGCCCGGCGTCGGCAAGACGCTCCTGGCGAAGGCGCTCGCGCGCAGCCTCGCGTGCAAGTTCAACCGCATCCAGTTCACGCCCGACCTGCTCCCCGGCGACCTGCTCGGCGTCACCATCTACCGCGCGCAAACCGGCGAGTTCATCTTCCAGCCCGGACCGGTGTTCGCCGAAATCGTCCTCGCGGACGAGATCAACCGCGCCACCCCGCGCACCCAGTCCGCGCTGCTCGAAGCGATGCAGGAGCGGCAGGTCACCATAGACGGCACCACGCGACCGCTCGGGCCGCCGTTCCTCGTCGTCGCCACGCAAAACCCTCACGAGTTCGAGGGCACGTACCCGCTGCCCGAAAGCCAGCTCGACCGGTTCATGCTGCGCGTGAAGGTCGGCTACCCGGACCGCGAGGCCGAGCGCGCGATCCTGACGCAGCACCGCGCCGGCGAACCGGTCGAACACCTCGAGCCGGTCCTCCAACCGGCCGACGTGATGGCGCTTCAAGCATTCGTTCGCAAGGTGCGTGTCGATCCCGCCATCGCGGAGTACATCCTCGATCTGGTCGGCGGCACCCGGACGCACACCGAACTCGCGCTCGGGGCGAGCACCCGCGCCGCGCTCGCGCTGTACCGCGCCGCGCAGGCGCTGGCGGTCACTCACGGGCGCGACTACGTGGTGCCCGACGACGTGAAGGCGCTCGCGGAGCCGGTCCTCGCGCACCGCCTCGTGACGCGAAGTTGGGCCGCCGGCGGGCACCCCGACGCCGGGCCGGTGGTGCGCGAAATCCTCGCCAAACTGAAGGTGCCGACGTGAGACGCACCGAGGGCGCCGCGGCCGGGCCGTTCCTCCAGTTCACGCCGTCGGGCATCGCGTGGCTGGGCGTCGCGCTGCTGGTCGGCGGCCTCGCGTGGTACAAGAGCATCAACCTGGTGTTAATCGTCGTCTACGTGATGATCGCGCTAGTGGTGCTGAACGGGTTCCTGGCGTGGCGGCACGTGCGCCGCGCGCGGGCGGCCCGGCTCGCGGTGCTGCCGCTGTTCGCGGGCGAGCGGTCCGAGTACGGCGTGCGCGTGACCAACGACGGGCCGCGCCCGGTCACGGTCACGGTCGAAGACAGGTCCGCCGCGGGCACGACGCGCTTCCTCGCGTACCGCGTCGCGGCCGGGCGCTCGCTCGACTGCACCGCGTCGCGCGAGTTCCCGACCCGCGGACGGTTCGCGGGACCGCTCATGGTCCAGTCAGCCTTCCCGTTCGGCTTTGTCCTGTGCCAGCGCGCCGGCGACGCGAGCGG
>CANLGS010000606.1 GCA_947490035.1 Gemmataceae bacterium | reverse complement strand
GGTGAGGGGTAAGACTTCACGCACGGAAAAGTTTCACGTTCTCCTCTTGGTCCCGCACCCCTCACCCGTCGGCGAAGCGCCGCCACCCTCTCCCGCACGGGGAGAGGGAAAGAGAAGTCACGCGCCCAACCACTCCCCGATCTTCGCTTCCAGCTCCTTCACGAACACGCTTCGCGGCAGCACGCGGTCGCACCCGGCTTGCCGCGCGGCGCGCAGCACGTCGGCTTCCACGTGCGACCCGAACGCGGTCACACGCGGCATCGTCGCGCACGCCGCTTTCAGTTCGGCCAGCAGCGCGGGCAAGTCGAGACCGGGGTTGTGAACGTCCACGATCACGCCGCCGGGCGCGGCGGTCCGCGCCGCGGCGACAACCTCCGCGGCCGTGCGGACCATGCGCACCGTCAGACCGGCGGCGCGGGCCGTACCGGACACGCGGCTGAAGAAGATCAGGTCGTCGCACAGCATCAGCCCGTGCGGGGCGGTCGCGTCGCTCACTTCTTCTCCCCCAGACCCTTCGCGTCGAGCGTCATGTCGATGACCTTCGTCAACCCCTCGTCGAACTTCTTGTCCTTGAAGCTCGCGAGCAGCGTGGTCTTGAGCTTCGTCGCAAGGCCCGCGGGGAAGTCCTTCGGGTTGGAAATCTCGACGTACAGCGTGGCCGGCGTCTTGGTCACGAGCACGTACACGCCCTGGAGGTTGAGTTCCTTCGCGCGTGCTTCCACCATGTCCTTGAAGAACTTCTCGCGATCGGCCGGCTTCATCGCGGCGATCTTGTCCGCGTCGCCCTTCGGCGGGGTCATGTACGTCTCAACGAGGAAGTCGGTGCCCTTCTCCTTGAGCAGTTTCTCCGCGGCGGGCGAGACCTTCTTCCACGCCGCCTCGCCGAAGAACTTGCCGTCGTCCTTGCTCTCCAGCGCCTTCTCGCGCGCCTTCGGCGGGTCTTTGACCGGGTCTTTCGGCTGTACCGCGGCGCCGTCCGCGCGGAGCAGTTGCACCGCGCGCCGGTTGAGCAACCGCTTCACCTCGGAGAGATCGACGAAGATGCTGATCGACTGCGCGTCGATCGCGCCGCCCTGGGTGACGCCGACCAGTTCGGCCTTATCGTTGACGAGCGGACCGCCGCTGTCGCCGGGGTTGGTGGGCGAGTCGGTTTCGATCACCTTCGCCTCGAACGACACCGTGGTCTTCTCGTCCAGTTTCGCCTTCCACTTCTTGCTGTACACCTGGCGCACCTTGCCGGGCGTGTACACCCACAGCGCGCCGCTCTTGCCGGGGTTGCCGATGGAATGCACCGACTGACCGGGGTCCGGGCTGTCGGCCGCGAGCGGCAGTTCCGCGACGCCGTCCGGGATGCGGTCGAGGCGGATAAGCGCGAGGTCGGCGCCCTTGTCGAGTTCGACCACTTCACCGGAGATGCCCAGCTTCCCGGCGCGGTCGGTGTAGTGCTTCCGGTCCGAGATCGTTTTCTTCGCCTCGCGCCCCTCGAACTCGGGGAAGTAAACGGTCGCGCGCTTCACGTCGCCGACGACGTGGTAGTTCGTCAGCACGAGGCGCCGGCCCTTGTCCACGAGCGAGCCGGTGCCGGTGGCGAGTTTGCCGCCGCCGCGGTCCGAGTGGACCCACGCGGTCGAGCGCACCACCTTCTGGTACACCGTCGCGCCCGCATCGGCCGGTTGTGGCGCGGGTTCGGGCTTCGGCTGACCGAGCGCGACCGGCGCGAGCAGTGCGAGCGTGAGCAGAGCGAAAAGCGTGCGGCGCATGGCGACCTCGCGGGAACAGGGATCGCCCCATTCTACTCTGCGTGAGAGATCGCGGGAAACCAATCCACCCGCTCCCTGACGGTCGCGGTTCACCTGTGGTTGGTGAACCGCGACCGTCAGGGAGCGGGTGGTCTTCCTCGCCTCGCGCACTTGAGCGATTCCGGCGGTTTTCCTCTGGCGTCCGCGCGGCCGCGACGCTATTCCGCCCGGCACACCAAAACAGTTCGCACCGCACGCACGCACACGCGAGGTATCCATGCGCAAGAACGCGCTGCTGGGGATCGGTCTGGCGCTGTTCGCGGGGGGCACGGGGACGGCGCAGTTCGCGACCGACCGCGGGCCGGTCGCGGCACCGAAGGCGACCACACTACCGCCGGGCTTCGCGCCGGCCGCGCCAGTCCAGCCGGCGATGCCGGGCGCGGGCTACGTCCCGCCGACGAGCGGACTTCAGCCGGCCGCGACCCCGCGACCCGCGGTCGTGCTGCTTCCGACGAGCCTCGAAATCAAGACGGTACTCGGCGCCGATCACCCGTGGCTCATCAAGCCCGAACACGGGCCGTACTTCATCATGGTGAAGAGCTACGTCCGCCCCGCGAAAGGCTCGAAGGGCGAGGAGGCGGACAAGGGGCTGACCGCGCGCGAACTGGCCGAGGGGCTGGCGGCGGAGATTCGCGACGTGCATCGCGTGCAGGCGTTCCTGTTCGAGTACGTGTCGGAGGAACGCAAGGCCGAGATGCGGCAGATCGCGGCGGAGCGCGCGAAAGCCCAGGCCTACTACGCGCAACTCGGCGCGATGCGCCAGAAGAGCCAGCTCCAGGGCATGGAGTTCATGGACCCGGACAACAAACTGCACGTGATGACGCACCACCACCGCGACCAGATCGGCGTCCTCATCGGCGGGTTCCAGACCGAGGCCAAAGCAGCCGAGGCACTGGTGGAGTTGAAGAAATGGAAGGCGCCGAAGAACGAGGTGCTGCTCGACAAGGGGCTGATTCTCGACACCACCAGCGGCCGGCCGGTGACCCAAGCCGCGGTCATCAACCCCTACGCGAGCGCGTTCGTGGTGCCCAACCCGTCGATCGCGCGGTCGTCGCAGACCGGCCCGAAGGCGCTGGACCCGTTCGTCGTGAAGCTCAACGACGGGATGCCGTACAACCTGCTCAAGGCGACGAAGGGGTGGACGCTGGCGGTGAAGTCGTTCACCGCGCCCGTCGAGATGGTGAACAAGAACAACGACACCAGCCTGATGCGGAAGATGGGGTTCGACAAGGGCGCCAACGCGCTGGCCGCGGGCGCGGAGCAGGCCGAGAAGATGGCCAAGGCGCTGCGCGAGATGCGGGGGCCGGCCGGCGCCGACGGGCGCCCGGGGGAGTCGCTCAACCTGGAGGCGTTCGTGCTGCACACCCGCAACGCGAGCATCGTGACCGTCGGCCAGTTCGACGGCCCGAACGACCCCGCGCTGGTCGCCAAACAGCGGTTGCTCGCCGGGCTACAGGTGAACCAGAGCCTCGACGCGGCCGGCACGCGCCCGGCGGTCAACGCCCCGGCGCTGTTCGAGAACATGATGCCGATGGCGGTCCCGCGGCCGTGACGCGGCCGCGCCGGTCAGCGGTCCTCACCATTCAAGCGGAACGGGACGAGCAGCGGTTCGTGGTCCACGTCGTCCCCGTGACACCCGTGCGCGAACAGCGGCAGCGCGAGCGCGAGAGCGACGAAGTAGATTGCGAGGCGAGCGGGGGGCGTAAGCCCCCCGAGTAAACGCCCACTTGTCGCTCGCAGCGAACGCGAAAGTCTACTCGGGGGGCTTACGCCCCCCGCTCGCCTCAGAAGACGACTCACTTCTTCCCCTTCAAATGCGTGTCGAGGAACGCGACCGCGGTGTTGACGCTCTTG
>CANLGS010000605.1 GCA_947490035.1 Gemmataceae bacterium | reverse complement strand
GTTCGGCAAGACGGTTCAATGGCTGCATCGGCAGTTCGTCCGCACCGACCCCGACCACACGAAATCCGTACCGAATCCGAGATGAACCGAAAACACGCTTAGAGCGAGTTCCGATCAGCCGAGAGTTGTGCTGTAACCTGCTCAGAGGGCGAAGAGAAGCCCCCTCACCCGCCGCGCTTCGCGGCGGGTGAGGGGGCTTCTCTTCGCCCAATCGCTACTTCCCAATCGCCCACAGGTAGGCGTGGCCGCGGAAGTAGATGCGGCCGTCGGCGACGGCGGGGCCGCCGTAGATCGTGTCGGGCAGGGCGTTCGTCGCGAGCAGTTTGAACTCCTTGCCGGTCTGCACCACGTCCGTCATCCCGTTCGCGGCGGGGACGTAGAGCTTGCCGTCGGCCGCGACCATGTGCCCGCGGTGGATGAACTTGGTCAGCGACTTCTGGTAGACCGGCTTGCCGGTCTTCGCCTCCAGCGCGGCGAAGGTGCCGTCGCCGGTGAAGTACACGATGTCATCGACGCGGATCGGGGCGACCACGTCCGGGGTGCGGAAGCCCATGGCGGCCGGGACGCGCCACAGTTCGGCTTTGTTGTCGGGGTTGATGTCGCCTTTCGCACCGACCGGGTTGAAGGCGACCGTCGGCCCGTCCTTGCACGACGGCACGACGATCAGGTCCGGCAGCACGAGCGGGTTGGAGACGAACCGCCACGCCCCGCTCGTGTTCGGGTTCAACCCAGTCACGCGCCACACCTCGCTGCCGTCCGTCAGTTTGTGGCCGGTGCAGAAGTCGTTGCCGTGGGAGACGAGCAGCGGCCCGCCCTCGCCCTCCCAGATGAACGCGGACGCGTACACGTCCGGGCTTTCGCCCTTGCTGTAGCCGGGCCGCTCCTTCTTCCACGACTCCTTGCCGGTCGCCGCGTCGAGGGCCACGAGCAGTTGCGCCTTCCGGTGCATGACCTGGAGGTAGAGCACGCCCTTGTACAGCACCGGTGTCCAGTGGCATCCGAACTGAATGGTGAACGGGCCGTACTTCTGGAGGTCGGCGTCCCACACCGGTTTGCCGTCCGCGGTGTGGCAGGTGAGTTTGCCGCTGCTGACGTAGGACCAGACGTGCTTGCCGTCGGTGGAACAGGACGCGGACGCGTCGGTGACTTCGCCCTTGGACGGGTTGTTGTACCGCTTCTTGCCGGTGTCGGTGAGCTTCTGCTTCCACTGCTCCTTGCCGTCGGTGCCGACGCACATCAGCACGACATCGTCGCCGTCCGGGGAGGTGAAGAAGATCTGTTTGCCCCACACGGCCGGGGTGCCGGCCCCGACGCCGGGCAACTTGAGCTTCCACGCGACGTTCTTGTCGGCGCCCCATTCGGCGGGCAGGTTCTTTTCGGCGGAGTGGCCGTCGTTCTTGGGGCCGCGCCACTGCGGCCAGTTGTCGGCGGAAGCCGGCGCCGCGACGGCGGCGACGACGAACGCGGCGAGGAGGAGCGAACGCTTCACGATGAGTTCCTTCGGCGGTTGATTCGGTAGGCCAGAGTGAAGCGTACCGGCTCGGGCGACGCGGTTCAATAAGCTAGAGCTATTCGCAGAAGGTATCTCGACAGCGAGAGGTATTGTCGTGGGCGTTGTCGTGCAGAAGTTCGGCGGGTCGAGTGTGAAGGACGCGGACAGCGTCATGGAAGCCGCGCGCAAGGCGATCCGCGCGAAGCACGCGGGGAACAAGGTCATCGTCGTCGTGTCCGCGCAGGGCAGCACCACGGACGACCTCATCGCGAAGGCGGCGCAAATCACCGGCACGCCGTCGGCGCGCGAGATGGACATGCTGCTCGCGACCGGCGAGCAGATTTCCATCGCGCTCACCGCGATGGCGATTCAAGAACTCGGCGAACTGGCGGTCAGTTTTACGGGTTCGCAGATCGGCATCGTGACCGACAGCACGCACCGCAAAGCCCGCATCAAGAAGATCGACACGGTGCGCCTGTGCGAAGCGCTCGACACCGGGCACATCGTCGTTCTCGCGGGATTTCAAGGCGTCGATGAACTCGGCGACATCTCGACACTCGGGCGCGGCGGCTCGGACACGACCGCCGTGGCGGTGGCCGCGGCGGTGAAGCTCGCGGGCTACGAGGTCGCGTGCGAAATCTACACCGACGTGGACGGCGTCTACACCACCGACCCGCGGATCGTGCCCGACGCCCGCAAGATGGACGCCATCAGCTACGACGAGATGCTCGAAATGGCGAGCATGGGCGCGGGCGTGATGCACTCGCGCTCGATCGAGTTCGCCAAGAAGTTCGACGTGCCGCTGATGGTGCGCAACGCCAAGTCCGACGCGATCGGCACCTGGATCGTGCCCGAAGCGCCGTGGATGAGCGAAATCCCCGCGTGCGGCGTAGCCCTCGCCGCCGACGAAGCGCGGCTCGTACTCGAAGGCGTGCCGGACCGCCCCGGCGTGAGCCACCGCGTCTTCGCGGCGCTCGCCGACGCGAACATCGCGGTGGACATGATCGCGCAGAGCGTCGGCACCGGCGGCAAGGCGACCATCGGCTTCACCGTGCTGAACACCGAACTCGACCGCACAAAGAAATTGCTCGCGCCCCTCGTCGCGGAGTTGGGCGCGACGCTGAACGAGACCGGCAAGGTGAGCAAGGTGTCGGTGGTGGGCGCCGGGATGCGCGCAATCTCCGGCGTCGCGGAGCGCATGTTCCAGGCGCTCGCGAACGAGGGCGTGAACCTGAAGATGATTACCACCGGCGACATCAAGATCAGCGTGCTGGTCGAGGAAGACGGATTGGATTCCGACGCGCTGCAACAGGGGGCTGACGCCCCCCGCTCGCCTCAAGCAGAACCGATCAAGAAAGCGCACCTCGAAAGCAAGAAGGCGGTTCGCGGGCGGCGTGCGCTGAAGGCGGTTCACGCGGCGTTCGCGCTGGCGAGTCCGCGCAAGGGCGCCGGCGAGGCGCCCGCGAACGGCGAGTTCAAACCGCGGCCGAACCCGCTGATGGTCGCCGCGACGAAGGACCGCGAAGCCGCGATCGCGAAGCTCGACGGCATGGAAGATGTGCTGGTGAGCGGCGTCCACCTGAACACCGAGCAGAGCCGCGTCACGATTCACGACCTGCCCGACAAACCTGGGAATTGCTCGAAGGTGTTCAACGCGGTCGCGACAGGCGGCATCCTGGTGGACATGATCGTACAGAACCAGAGCGGCCCCGCGAAGGCCGAGTTGTCGTTCACCGTGCCGCGCGCGGACCTGACGCGCGCGCTGAATCGCACGCAGGATGTGGTGCGCGAGATCGACCCCGCGTGCCGGGTGGTCGGTGACGGCGACATCGCGGTGCTGTTCGTGCTGGGCGTGGGGATGCGGACGCACACCGGCGTCGCCCGCACCATGTTCGGCGCGCTGGCCTCGAAGGGTATCAACATCAGCATGATTAACACGAGCGAGGTGTGCGTGGGCGTGGTGGTCGAGAGCGCCCGCGGCGAGGAGGCGCTCGCGTGCCTGACGGACGCGTTCAAGTTGGGGTGATTTCTCCTGGGAGCGCGAGCGTCCCGCCTAATGGCACTTACTTTGTGCTCTTGTGGCACAGGCTTCCAGCCTGTGTTGCCTTTAAAAACACAGGCTGGAAGCCTGTGCCACAAGAGCAAAGAAGCACAAAGTAAGTGC
>CANLGS010000604.1 GCA_947490035.1 Gemmataceae bacterium | reverse complement strand
GGCTGCACAACTCCGATCACTCCGGGTACCCGCGTCGCTTTCACGCGGGTTCGCCCGTGCCGCTCGGCAAGCGGCACCTACTAAAACATCAGATCCGATCGAGCGAATCCATCCAGTTCAGGAAGTCCTTGAACGTCTTCTCGTCGAAGTACTCATTGCCCGACTCCTTCATCTCGCGGAAGATCACCGGGAACCGCTTCTCCATCAGCAGGTTCTTGCTCTCCACAATTTCCTTGATGAGCGGATCCTTGTCGCCGCCGCTGATGAAGAACGACAGCGGCTGGTTCGCGACGTTCTCCTTCGGCGGGTTGCCGAGCGTCGCGCCCACGGTGCAGACGCCGCGGAACACGTCGCGGGCGTTGAACCCGACGTAGAACGCCATCTGCCCGCCGTTCGCCATGCCGTGCGCGACGACGCGCGTCTTGTCGATGGTGTACTGCCCGATCACCGACTTCACGTCCTGCATCACCACTTCCGTCTCGTTCGCGACCCAGCCGTCGGCGCCCTTCGCCTTCGGCCCCATCACGATGAAGTGGTTGTCCTCGGCGAAGTCGCGGAACGTCTTGGACATCTTCTCGCCGTCCTTGCCGCCCTCGCCGGCCGGGTGGAACCACACGATCAGCCCGTGCGACACGTTCGGGTCGTAGTTGTCCGGCACGAACACCCAGTACTCGCGGCCCAGCGCCGCGTCGGTCCGCGTCATGAACCCGGTCTCGACCTTCGGCTTATCCTTCTTCGGGTCTTCCTTCTTGTCGTCCTTCTTCTCGTCTTGACCGCCGCACTCCTCCGGCGGGAACGGATCCTTGCCCTTGGGGAACGGATCCTTCTTCGGCGGGTCTTTCGGCTTCACCCCTTCAAGCGCCTTGCCCGCGCTCGACGGCAGCGGCAGTTTGTCCGCCACCTCGTCGGGCGCCGGGACGAGCGTCGCCTTGAGCGTCTCGACCTTGCCGCCGTCCTTCCGCTTGACCTCGACCTGGACCTCGACGCCGGGGTTCACGCGCTGGATCGCGGCGATGAGCGCGGCGCGGTTCTGGATCGGCACCGGCGCGGGCGCGCCGAACTTCATGATGCGGTCGCCGACCTTGATCCCCGCGACCTCGGCCGGGCTTTTCGGATACACGAACCGCACTTCGACGCCCGGACCCGGATCGTCGCGCATCGGCAACACGCCGAAGTAGGCGTTCACGTAGGAGGTCGTGGTGCCGAGCAACTTGACCGCCTTGAACTCCATCTCCTTGTCGCCGCGGGTCACCTTCAGCGTGAGTTCGTCGCCCTCGTACAGCGGCCCCATGATGTGCTGGAGCGTGGAGTAGTTCGGCACCTTCTTGCCGTTGATCTCCGTGATCTTGTCGCCTACCTGAAGCCCGGCCCGCGCCGCGGCGGAGTCCGGCTGGATCGCACCGATGATCGGCGCGGCGTTGTACACGTCGGCGCCTTGCGGCGACACGCCGAGCAGCCCGCGGCGCAGGTCGGCGCCGGTCTTGAGTCGCGGCAGCGACGCCATCACGTCTTCTAACGGCACGGCGAACCCGATGCCGCCGTCGTACACGTCCACGCCCGCGGTCTCGCCCTCGGCGCGACTGCTGGCCGGCACGATGACGCCGTACACGCGGCCGTCGATGCTGACCAGCGCCCCGCCGTAGTTCACCGGCGAGGTCTTCGCGTCGGTCTGGATCGCCTTGCCCCAGATGCGGTTGGTCGCGCTCACGATCCCAACGCTCATCGACGGCGGGTGATCGACGTTGTTGTCGAGCGTGCGGCCGAGCGACAGCCCCCACTGGCCGACTTCCACGTCCTTCTTGGGGAACGCGTCGGGAACCGGCAGGTCTTTGGCATCGATCTTCAGGAGCGTGAGCATGCGCGTCTGATCGTTGGCGACGATCTTGGCGACGAGCCGCTGCGGGCGCCCCGGCACGGTGACGAAGATGTCCGTCGGCTTGTTCGCGAAGTTGAACGCGCTCGAAATGATGTACCCGTCGGCGGAGACGACCAGCCCGGTGGTCGGCCCGACGCCTTTGCGGATGCCCGGTCCAGGCGGCGGGCCGCCTGGACCCTTCTTCGGGCCGCCGGCGACGGTCTCGGCGCCGCCGGCCGTCTCGATCTTGACGATCGCCGGCGCGACCTTCGCGGACGCGGCCTTCATGGCCTTCTCGGTCGCGTCGTTGATGTCCGCCTTCGGCTGCGCGAACAGCGGCGCCGCGAGCAGCGCCGCGGCGAAGACCGCGACCCACGGCCGCACGGAGTTCGGAATGGTGATCTTCATCGAAAGTGTCTCGTGGCTGTCGGAATATTTCAGTTTAGCGTCGGCCCCGGAGGGGCCACGAGGCAGTTACGGCTTCGGCGGCGGAGCGGGGGGCGTCACGGCCTTCGGCCGCGGCGGGTGCTGCCCGAGCGTCACCTCGACGGTCTGGAGCGACTCGCCGCGCCGCACTTCGAGCGCGACCTTCTGGCCCGGCCGCGTGTGCTTCCTCATGTACTCCTCGAGCGCCTTGATGCTGATGATCGGCTCGCCGTCGATGAAGCTGACGAGGTCGTCGGGCCGCAGCCCGGCCTTGTCCGCGGGCGAATTCGGCACCAGGTCTTCGACGTATGCGGGCGTGCGCTCCAGGATGTTCGGCACGAAGATGATGCCGAGGTAGCCGCCCTGCCCGATGAAGTCTTCGATCTTCTTCTTCTTGTACTTCCCCTGCATCGCGAGCGCGACGAACTCGGGGACCGAGATGGTCGAGGTCTTCTCCTCCTCAACGTCCTTGCCGTCCTTGTCCTTGACCGTCACCTTCTCCTTGAACTCCGTCTTCCCGACGACCGGGATGGCGTAGTTCATCCACGTCTCGGTGAGGCTGTTCTTCAGTTCGCGGCCGATGATGCCGAGCAGCTCGCCCTTCTTGTCGAGCAGCGCGCCGCCGGCCGCACCGGGGTTGTTGGTGATCGCGTCCACGATGTACACGTCGCCGGTGTACGGGAACTCGAAGATGCCGCGCCGCCCGGCCATCTTCGTGTACGCCGAGACGACCCCGCGCTGCACGCTCAACGGCTCGTCACGTAGCGCGATCTCGAACGTGTTGCTCATCCCCAAAATCCAGTCGCCCGGCGCCGCCGGGCCGCGCTTCACGGCCGCGTCGAAGTCGAAGAAGGCCAGGTTGAGGCCGTTCGACTCGTCGATCTTCTTGCCGTCCAAGCGAATCTTGATGAGCGCGATGTCCAGTAGCGGTTCGGTCACGATCACCTGCGCCTTAAGACGTTGCCCGTCGTACAGGTGGACGACGAGTTCGGAGGTGTCGAGCAACTGACTCGCCACGGTCAGGATGTGGCCGTCCTTGCTGATGAGGATGCCGCTGCCGAAGTTGTTGAGCCGGGAGAACCCGCCGGCCCCGAACACCTTCACGAGCTTCTTGTTCGCGTCCTCGACCGTCTTCGCGAACGGGTCGGCCGCCGGCGTTAGCGCCGGGGTGACGAAGGCCGCGACGACGGCCAGGAGTGCGGAGTATCGCGTGCGCATGGTGTGTCGTGGTGGTTGAGTTTGGGCGAGCGGAGGGCGTCAGCCCTCCGAGTCTTTTGCGAAGATATATCAGCGTTGCCGAAACTCGGAGAGCTTACGCCCCCCGCTCGCCTACTTGCCGAGCGTCCACTTGGTGGGCGTGAGGATCGCGTAGCGCTTGTCGGCGTGGC
>CANLGS010000603.1 GCA_947490035.1 Gemmataceae bacterium | reverse complement strand
GTTCGCGTACCTGCGTGAGGCGTTGCCGGGGCTGTTCGCGTTGGGCGAGAAGCCGACAACGGAGCAGTTGTTGGATTGGCTCCCGGATCGCTGGTTGTTGAATCGAACGCGGAACACGTCCCTCACGCCCGCCGTCGCGGGCTGAACCCGCACCAAACAACACGCACCACGCCTGCTGATCCGGCCCGATCAGCAGGCTAAGACCGTTTCCGCAAGAGCTATTCCACACCTTCCCGACAGCGTGATTCGCCGGGCCGGTACATTAAGCGCTAGTATTCCCACCCCCCACGTGTTCTGCAGCCAATGAGCAAGATCTCTTCCCGCCACACTCTGTCCGTTGAGGTGCTGGAAAGCCGCGACACCCCGGCCGGGTTCTCGCCGGAAGTCGCCGACAATATCTCAACGGGGCTGTATCACCAGATTCTGCATCGCGAACCGGATGCCACCGGGCTTGCTTCATTCGTCGACCAACTGACAAACGGGGTGAGCGTTGAGACGGTCGTGAACTCGTTCTGGGACTCCGTCGAGTTTCACACTCAGGAAGTGAACAACTACTACCAGGTGTATCTGGGCCGCGTCCCAACCACGACCGAGTCGAGCGGTTGGGTGCAGCGCCTCGTCTCAGGAACGCCCGAAGCCGCGATCATGACGAACTTCCTCACGTCGGCGGAGTACACATCCCAACATCCCTTGAACGCGGACTACGTCACGGCTCTGTACCAAGTGCTGCTTGATCGAGTCCCCGACCAGGCGGATCTGGACAACAACGTGGCGGCACTGAATAGCGGCACTCCCCCGGCAACCATCGTGCAGAACATCCTCAACTCGAGCGAGTTCCACCAAGACCGAATTGAGAGCTTGTACACGGCACTTCTCGGGCGGCCCGCCGACGCCGCCGGATTGCAGAGCAATCTCGCTCACTGGAATCAGCCGGGGGTGACCATCCGCGACGTCGAGACCGGTTTCCTGTATTCTCCCGAGAACGTGTCGAACCTCTCGAATCTCGTGGGCGCTTCGCTCGCCAGTCCGCTCGTGACGGAGTACCAACTCAACTACGCTTACGGAAACCCGTCCACGCACGAGATTCTCGAAGACCCCTCGCACCCCGGCCAGTTCTTTATCACGGGGCAACTCCACGATACCGTCGTCGTCTTTGACTCGAACACGGGTCAAACGAGGGACTTCGCGTTGCCCGTCGGCGCCGGACCACACGGCATGTTGTTCGATGACGCGGGGCGGTTCTTTGTCTCGTTTGAGTTCATGGGGAAGGTCGCGCAACTCGATCCGAATACCGGCTCCGTCCTCGAGATGATCGACGTGCGGCTCAACGACGTTCCCGGCGCCCCGCTGCCGATCAACACGTCCCCGCACGACATCGCTCTGGGAGCCGATGGACGAACGATCTGGTTTACGGGCAAGGCAACGGGAACTGTCGGCAAGATCAACCCGGATGGAACGGTCAATCACTACCAACTGCCGACCGGCGGCTCGGTGCCGATTTACCTCGCGCTTGGCCCCGATGGGAACATTTGGGGCACGGAACTCGTTGGGAACAAGATTCTCCGCGTGACGCCCACGGGCACCGTGACGGAGTTCTCGATTCCGACATTCAACAGCCGCCCGATTGTGATTATCCCCGATCCAACCGGCCGGCCGCTCATGTGGTTCAGCGAGGAGAGCGGCCACAAGGTCGCGAGCATCAGTATGACCGGCGTGATTTCAGAATTCGCGGTACCGAGGACGCAGCGCAACTCGATCCTCGCGGGGCTGGCGTTCGACGAGGCGGGGAACCTGTACACCCAGAGTTATGTGGATCAGAACAACCCCGTTCCGTCCGGACCGGACTTCATCGTGAAGTTGAGCAGCAACATCCTGACCGCGCCGGCGGGCGACACGTCGAACGTGCCCCTCACGCGTTATCAGGTTCCCTCCGAGGGCACCGTATTCCACCGCATCACACTGGGCAGCGACGGGAACATGTACTTCACGGAACTCGCGCTGGACAAGGTTGGCCGGTTGCTCGTGGGCACCGCCTCGACCACGCCCCCAACCTACAGCTTCAACTTCGGGCTGTGAAATAGCGATTTCAGACGATCCGGGTGGTGACCTACTTGCGCTGCACGAGCAAGGCGGGTTGCCGTAGAGCGACTTCCGTCAATCCGGGCGTGTGCCGGGGTCACGAAGGCGTTCATGGACGACCTGCCGGCGCGCGGGGTCGACGAGGACGCGGTGGCCGTGGTCGCGGACGCGTGCGCCGCAATGAGCAAGTTGCCAAGTTCGCGGAGGAGAACGCGGGCGACGGGCGGGCCGGGGAGGCGTTCCTGCGCGGGCTCCTGGGCGACCCGCTCGGGGTGGCGGCGGAGGTCGCCGCCGAGCAGAAGGCGGTCAAGGAGGCGCTCGAGAAGGCGGCCGCCGGCGCGAAGAAGGCGCGGAAGGTTCTGACCGCGCGGTACGACCTCGAGTTCCCCGAGATGTGATTCGGTCGGTTTCATCCCCACCGCTCTCGACAACCTACCGTCGCCCGCGCGGGCGACGGCGTTCGCCACATCGAAGTCGTTCGGAAAGGACCAGCACGGCCGACGCGAAACCGAGTTGCTGCCCGAAGTGCGGTGCGGCGGCGACCTTCGTCCCCTGCGCGGCGTGCGGGGGCGTAATCTGGTGGGACCTCGCCGGCTGGACCGCCGGGCTGTCCGCCGCCGTCGCGGTGTGCCTGCTGGTCGTCGCCTACGCCGCGTCCGTCTGGCTGAAGGTCGGCGCCGGCGCGGCCCTCCTCGGGTGCGTCGGCGGGCGGGCGTGGATCCGGGTGTCGCTCCTCCGGGCGGCCCGGCTCCGGTCGCCGCACGCGCCGGCGGGCGAAGCGGAGACCCCGCCTCATGTGCGACTCTGGACCGCCGCCCGGCAGTCCTCCTCGGCGGCTCGGTCACCGCCGGGCTCGCCGTGTACGACGCCGCCGACTCGCGGCCGGAACCTCAGGTCGTCCACAAGCCACCCGCCGAACCGCCCGCCGGCGTGAAGCCGAACCCGCGTACTCGAAGCACCGCCGCCGCGACGAGGTGCCTCTGCACCCCGGGTTGGTTGCGGACCTGCGGACGTGGCTCGCGAGCAAGCCGGCGACCGCACTGCTCTGGCCGGGGAACTGGGCGAAGCACACCTCCGCCGTCGATCTCATCAAGCGCGACCTGGAGGTCGCCCGCGCGGCGTGGATCGCGGAAGCAGCCACCGACGCGGAGAGTGCGACTCGCGCGGAGTCCGACGTCCTCGCCTACCGCGACCGCGACGGGAATGTCGCCGACTTCCACGCGCTGCGGCACACGTTCGTCACCAACTTGGTGGCCGCGGGCGTCGCGCCGAAGGACGCGAAGGAGCTGGCCCGGCATTCGACCATCACGCTCACGATGGACCGCTACGCTCATGTCGGACTGCGCGATACCGCCGCCGCGGTCGCCAAATTGACCATGCCCGCGGTCGCGGCGCCGACGCCCCGCGGCGCGCAGGAGAGCGGTTCGGGAGCAGCAACGGGAGCAGCAGAAGGAGCAGCAGAGGGTGGTAACGGGGAAGGGCGTTTGAGGATCATCGAGGAAACCGCCCTCGGGGGCGGCTCGACGGAGTGCTTGAAATCACAGACGATGGAGGGCGGTCGAAGAGAATCGGGGACGTGTGAGGGAGTATG
>CANLGS010000602.1 GCA_947490035.1 Gemmataceae bacterium | reverse complement strand
TGGGATGCGTCAAACTGGCCTTTCTCGAAGCAGCGTGGAGGGTTCATGGCGTCCGAGATTGCGTTCCCCGTGTCGCTGGTGCTGCGCAAGGTCGGGCCGGGCGCGGTGCTGGCCGAACCCCTCCTGTTCCCGGAGTTCGCGCGCCTCGGCTCGAACCGGGCGCTGGCAGGCCAGGCGGCGCGCCGGAACCTCCTCGGTCTCGTCCCCAAGCTCGACCCGTCCACGCTCCTCCGCCGGCGGCGTGCGAACACCGCGCGCGAACTCAGCTTCACGCTCGAACTGTCCCCGCCGCGCGGCAACGAAGCGTGGCGCGATCCGCTCACGCTCACATTCCACGCGGCCGTGTGGGATCAGTCCAGCGCGGACGCCGCGCCCGACCCCGCCGCGGTTCCCTTCGGCCCGAGTCGCGCACGGACGGGCCAGTACGTCCTCGCCCGCGTACTCGAACTCGGTATCGAGGTCATCGCCGATCCCGGTGACGATCTGGTGTCACTGCTCCGTAAGGAATCGCTCGCGGCGCTGCGGCGGCTGAACCTGTCCGTTCATTTGAAGGCGCTCGCGGGCGTCCAGACCACGCTCGGCTTCGCGGTCGAACAGCACACGCTGACGGTTCGCGTGCCGACGCTCAAGGACCGCGCGATCCGCGCCGAAGCGGACGAGCAAGACGGCAAGAAATCCCTGCTCCAGCAGATCGCAACGCTTCTCGGGCGCGACAGCGAGAAGACCTACGAGGCCGACGAAACGGTTACCGAGCTAGCGCGCGCGCTCATTGGCAACCCGCCGCAGAGCGTGCTGCTCATCGGTCCCAGCGGTGTCGGCAAGACGGCCGCCGTGCGCGAACTCGCGCGCAAATGGCACGATGCCAAAAAAGCACCGGTGTACCAGACCAGTGGTTCGCGAGTCGTCGCGGGGCAGACCGGGTTCGGCATGTGGCAGTCGCGGTGTCAGGAACTCATCAAGGACGCGACCAAGAAGAAGGCGGTGATTCACGTCGGCCCGCTCGTCGAGTTACTCGAAGTCGGCAAGAGCGAACACAACTCGTCCGGCATCGCGACGTACCTCCGCCCCGCGATCGCGCGCGGCGAGTTCCTGTGCGTCGCGGAATGCACGCCGGAACAACTGCCGCTGATCGAGAAGCAAGACCCGCAGTTACTCGACGCGTTCCGGCACATCGCGGTCGAAGAACCGAACGACGCGAAGGGCCGCGCCATTCTTTCAAGTTTCGCGCGCGACAACGCGCGCAGGGTCACTGAGCCGGGCGCGCTCGCGGCCACGGACCGCTTGCACCGCCGCTACGCGACCTACTCCGCGTACCCCGGCCGCCCGCTCCGGTTCCTCGAAAACCTCATCCGCGACGACGCCCGCGACGTAGACATCACCGAAGGCGAAGTCTACGAGGGCTTCACTCGCGAAACCGGGCTGCCGCGCGCGATCATCGACCCTGACGTGCCACTCGACCTCGCGGAGACGCACGACTGGTTCGCCAATCGCGTGGTCGGCCAACTCGACGCGGTGAACCTCGTCACGGACCTGCTCGCGACCGTGAAGGCCGGCCTCACGCGCCCGAACCGGCCGATCGCGTCGCTGCTATTCATCGGCCCGACGGGCGTCGGCAAGACCGAGATGGCGAAGGCCGTCGCGGAGTTCCTGTTCGGCTCGAAGGACCGCCTGACGCGGTTCGACATGAGCGAGTACGCCGACCCGGTCGCGGTGCGCCGGCTGGTCGGCGGCGCGTTCGGCAGCGAAGGTTTGTTGACCGCGAAGGTGCGCGAGCAGCCCTTTAGTGTGCTGCTGCTTGACGAAGTCGAGAAGGCCGACGGGTCGTTCTTCGACCTGCTCCTCCAGGCACTCGGCGAGGCGCGCCTGACGGACGCCGGCGGCCGGCTGGCGGACTTCCGCAACACGGTGGTCATCCTCACGTCGAACCTCGGCGCGGAGTCGTACCGCCGCGGCTCGACCGGCTTCGTCAGCACCACCGCGGGCAAGGCCGAATCGCAGGAACACTTCGCGCGTGCCGTCGAACAATTCTTGCGCCCAGAGATGTTCAACCGCCTGGATCGCATCGTGCCGTTCGCGCCGCTCGGAACCGAAGTCATCCGGAAGATCGCGGACCGCGAGTGGCAAAAGGTGCTGGCGCGCGACGGCGTGCGCTTCCGCGAACTCACGCTCACCGCGAACCCGCTTCTGCTGGATCACCTCGCGGCGGTCGGCTACGACCCGCGGTACGGGGCGCGCCCACTGAAGCGCGCGATGGAGCGCGAGTTGCTCGCACCACTCGCGCGGCAGATGAACCGCCACACCGGTGACACCCCGTTGTCAGTGGTGATCGGCGTCGAGTCGAACGTCCCCTCCGTTACGGTGCGTCCGCTGCAAGGTGCGAAATCAAAGTCCGCGCGCGAGCCGAACAGCCCGGCCGGTAAGCTCGCGGCCGGCGCGCAGGGGCTTCGCCGCTGGCACCAGTTGCTCGCCGCGTCTTCCACCGTGCGCGAGCTGAACAACGACGTGTACCAGTTCGGACAACAAGAGTCCCGCATCCTCAAGAAGCAGACCGCGAAGAAGAAACTCAGCGCGGAAGATCAGCACGTACTCGCGACGCTCGGCCGGTTGCGCGAGATCGCCGACGACGTGACTTCACAGCGTGCCACGGCGTTCAGCCTCGAAGACGCGGCCGTGGTCGCGTTCCACGAAGCGGCCGAGAAGCCGCCCGCCGAGCTGCAAGAACAGCTCGACGACGCGAACCGCGACTGGGACAAGTTGCTCCTTCGGCTGTACGCGCTGAACGCGCCGGCCGGCGACCGGGTCACGCTCGCGCTGCTCGGCGAACACCGCGCGCACCTGGCGGAACTGGCCGCCGCGTACAAGAGCGTCGCGAGTGACAACGGGCTGTCAGTGTCGATGGTCCGCTACGACCTTCCCGCCGGCGACGAACCGCCGTACTCGCCGCCGCGCCCGAACGACATGCCGCCGGAAACGGTGGAAGTGGAGGTGCCGAAGACCGTGTGGGTCAAGGACCGGCTGTACTTCACGTCGCCCGCGAAACTGCTGCTCAACCGCGTCGCGGTCACGCCGGCGCGGTCCGACACTTACGCCGCCGAAGGCACGATCGGCATCGTTCTTGAGATCAGCGGCCCCGGTTCGCACCTGCGGTTCTGGACGGAGGGCGGGGTGCACGAGATTGCGCCGCTCGAAGACCGCGACGGCGGCAAGCCCGACGTGATGGTGAAACTCAGCAGCGACGCGCTCACCGCGTACCGCCCGCCGGAGGTCGTGGTGCGCCGCGGGTGGTTCCGCGACGAGAACGTGCGCCGGCGGTACGACCGCCCGAAGGGTGAGATGCACGACGGCGTGCTGAATCGCGAGTGGACGAACCTGCACGGCGACCTGAGCGCGTGGCTCACGCCGGCGATTGCCGCGAACGTCCGCGCGCGATTGCTGAAGATGATCGTGGAGTGACTTGATTGGGCGAGCGGGGGGCGTAAGCCCCCTGATTGTTGCCCATATCGTCCACGTATTGGAAACCATCAGGGGGCTTACGCTACTGATTTGCGTGACTTGAGGTTTGCTATAACATCATGGCTCAGAATAACATGGAGAGGAAGCCATGGTGTTACCGCCCCCTCAGAAGGCCAAGGGCACATCTCAGAATCCCTTCTCCCTTGGGGTACTCAGCC
>CANLGS010000601.1 GCA_947490035.1 Gemmataceae bacterium | reverse complement strand
TCGAGTTCGTCGAGATCGATCCGCACCTTCCTCTCGGGGATGCGGAACACGCCCGCCATGCACAGGCTCAGTTCCTGCGTTTCGCGTGACACGGTTCCCTTATCCACCCCGAACAAGAACCCCACGAACTCCTGCGTGACATACGCCCGGTAGTAGAGCAGTGTCAGCAACACGCGGTCGGTGAATGCGAGTTTCGCCTTCCGCCCGGCACCCGAAGCACGATGCCGGCGCCGCCGCGCCGCACGCTTCGCCTTCCGAGCGAGCCAAACCGGCTCCAGATCCGCAACGAGCTTGGCGAACTCGCTGGCGGACAGCCCCGTGAACATCCGGAACAGCGATGGCTTCCGAAGCAACTTCTCGTGATTCGTCATGCAGTACAAATAGCCAATCGCCCGCTATTGCGCAACGAGTCTATCAAGCAGACGTTGGGCATGGATGTGCTGCGGGGCAAGACGCCGGAGATGTTGCGTCGGGAGATCTGGGCGCATCTGCTGGCGTACAACCTGGTGCGTCAGGTGATCGCTCAGTCGGCCCGTGAACGTGACGTGTCACCGCGTCGGATCAGTTTCGCGGGTGCCCGGCAGACGTTGGAGGCGTTCCGTGTCACGCTCCAGATCGGGGACGGTGAGTCGTGGGTGAAGACGGCGGAGGCGCTGTTGTGGGCGATCGGTGGGCATCGTGTTGGTGAGCGCCCGGGCCGATGTGAGCCGCGGGAAGTAAAACGCCGTCCCAAATCCTACCCACGACTGACTCGACCGCGAGCGACTCGACGCGCCGAACTGATGACCACGGCAGACAACCTGTGAGTTGACGCAACCCCTGCTGTCTACAGGGATCACAGCGCGGAAGTGCCATTCCTTCGACGGATCGGCCCGGAAGGTGTCGGCGGGTTGTTCCTTTTTGGGCGATTCACGCGTGAGTCGCCCGCTTCCTTTCCGGGTGTTCGCCTTTCCGTCCGATTGAAGATAGAACGACGTCGCTTGGGTGCCCTCCGGCGGCCACGTATTCGAATTTCGCCAGACGTTGTCGCCCATCGAGAAGTATTTCACCGGCGGGAATGGCTTCGAGTTAGAGGCAGCGTCCTGCTTCAGATGCCGATCGAACCAGTCGAGTTGGATCGCACCAACATCGAGGGCAGCAGCGGGACCGAAGTCGACTTCCGCCACTTTCGACTTGCCAATGGTACCGTGATCCCAAGGACCGAGTACGAGCCGTTGCTTCTTGCGAGTCTCTGGATCGCGTGCCTGTTTCTGCATGATCGTGAAGTTGTCGACCGACTCGCGAGAGAAGAAATCGTAATAGCCGACCACGTGCAACGCGGGCAATTTCAACTCGGGTACGGTGTCCGCATGAGGACAACTGGAGCCTGTGTCCCCGCATCAGCGCGACGGATATCTGTCGCGAGTTTGACGCCGTCCCTCATCGACACCTGGACCGTGGTGACCTGTGCCGAGGCGGATGAAGCCATCACCAGCAGGCACAGGATAGCGGACGCTCGGTACGACAGTTGCCGGTTTTTCATGCCAGATAGGAGTTACGCAGTTACCCCATTGAAGAACCGATAACGTGGGTTTGACAGATAAGCCCGGACGGCATCTCGGAAAATGCTCCACTTGGCCTCGAACCAACTGATGCCGGTGTGGAACCGATCTGGACTGTCGCAGATTTTGTGTGAACGGATGATTAGGTCGGCGATGGTGTGGGAGGGGTGACCGAGTCGGGGGAACTCACTGGAGTCTTGCAAACTGGAGGTTTTGACCGATTTCAGCCCAGGGGTTCCGCAGTCGGTACGAGTCCGAGGTGTGCGACAACGCGGTCCTTGTCCCAGGCGTAGACCTGGACCCGTTCGATGGCCCATTTCAGGGTGGAGCGAAGTGTTTCGTTCAGGATCGCTCGACAGGCTTCGCCGATGGTCGTCAGCTTCCGGTACGCCCACTCATACGCATGGCCCTGCTTCAGTTGGCTCATCAGGCGGCTGTACGCCAGCATCACGAGGTACATATGCCGGGACTGGCCCTCTCGTGAACGCAGCTGACAGTCACCCATCCCCAACTGCTGCTTGCCATCCCGATGGAACGTCTCCGTGCCCGTCCAGCGGTGGCGGTACACACCCACCACGCGCGTCACTTCCCAACGCACTCGATTGGTCACCAAAATGATCTTGGGGCTGGCCGCCTCCTGACTCGCCCACAGGATCACGATCCGCACCTTGTGCTTCACGTCCGGTATCCGAAGGGTGCAGGTGAAGTACCACTGCTTCTTCTCACCCTCCTGCATCGGCCTGCGGGATTCCGGGGCGATCTCCGCTGCCAGTTCCGACGCCTTCAGGGTTCGGTTCTGGTATTGCAGTTTGCGGTTGAACTTCAACGAGCCGACGTAACCACGCGGTTGGCCGTCACGGGTCCGTTTCTCGTGAATGTGGTTGAGAATCGGGGCGTTGGTGAAGTAACTGTCCATGGCGAAGGTGCCGGGAATCTTCTTGTCGCTCACCCAATTCACCAGATCCTGGAACAACTCGGTGTGGTTCTTGAAGGGCTCTTTGCGGGCCTCGCATTGCTCCTGCTTCTGGAAACAGCGGAAGTCCAGCGGGTAATGCTTGCCCGACGAGCAGACGTAGTTAGCGATCATGTAGTCGTGAGCGATCTTGTGGCGTTCCTCAGCGTGGTCCCAGAACCAGCCGACGTCGTCGATGAGTTGGCCGTCGTGGTCGATGAGTGTGTCGTCGATGGGGATGACGCCATGCTCGCTGTAGCGTGTGTCGGAGTCTTTCTGAAGTAGATTGAGTCGGCGTGTGTTGATGGCCTGCACGTCCCAGGCTTCGAGGTGGAGGAAACGGTTGAGGCAGGACGGGTCGGTCGTCTGGGCGAACTGCGCGTTGATGCCAGTGATCGTCTTGCGATCCGCGACGTAAAGGCCGGTGAGGTACTCGGCGAAGTGGCGACGCTGGGGCTCATTGGCGAATAAGTCACCGAAGTCCCGGAGGGCGGCTTCGACCACTTGGGGGAACTCAATGATGCCGGCCATGACACGATCTCACCTGACGAAGGGTGGCCGACGGTAGTGTACGCCGGTCTCACGCGAAAGCCTCAAACCTCCAGTTTGCAAGACTCCAGAACTCACCTACCTTTGCGGATGCGTACCGCGTCTCGAAGGGCAGGTCCCCTCATGTGGCACATGATCGACTCCCTCCGGCCCGTCGTCGATGGACTGGCCGGGGCGTTCACCTACCCGTCCTTCAACTCCGCCTCCCGCCTGTTCCTCGGCTGGGTCATGTGCCTCGGCCGACACACCCTCACCCGCGTCGCTCAATCCGCTCAACCCGACGTCGTCCCCGATCGCTCTCAGCCGCATGGCCTCGACACCTCCTTCAACTTCTTCGCGCGCTCCGCCTGGACGCCCGGCACCCTGGCCCACCACGTCGGCGTCCTCATCCTCACCCACCTGTCCCTCGTCGGCCGCATCACACTCCTGGTCGATGACACCCTGGCCCACAAGCGGGGGAAGTGCGTCTGGGGAATGGGGTGGTGGCGGGATGCCGTCGCGTCCACCCAGAAGCGGGTGGCCACGGCCAGCGGACACAACTGGGTCGTGCTGGCCATCGCCTACCGCCTGCCGGGGACCGACACTCCGATACTGGCTCTCCCCCTGCTGGCCCGATTGCATCGACCGGG
>CANLGS010000600.1 GCA_947490035.1 Gemmataceae bacterium | reverse complement strand
GGGAGAGGTTCTTCTCTCGCACGCCCGCAGATCACGCGTGACGACGTACTCGCCGACTTCGCGGCCCGCAGCGGGTTGTCGCTCGCGTTCCTCGACCCCAAACAGCGCCTCGACCGCGACGACGTGCGCGACAAACTTCAAGAGCAGGTGATCGGCCAAACGGAAGCGGTGGGCGCGCTCGCAGACGTGGTGAGCGTGGCGAAGGCACGGCTCAACGACCCCGACCGGCCGCTCGCCGCGTTCCTGTTCCTCGGCCCGACCGGGGTCGGCAAAACCGAGTGCGCGAAGGCCATCGCGCGCACGCTATTCGGCGAATCGGACCGCTTGCTTCGCTTCGACCTGAACGAGTACAACCAGCCCGGTGCCGCGGCGCGATTGGTCGGCACGTTCTCGCAGCCGGAAGGGTTGCTCACGAGCGCGATCCGCCGGCAGCCGTTCGCGGTGATTCTGCTCGATGAGATCGAGAAGGCCGACCCGGAAGTGTTCGACCTGCTGTTGCAACTGCTCGGCGAAGGCCGGCTCACCGACTCGCTCGGGCGCACCGCGGACTTCACCTCCGCGCTCGTCGTCATGACCTCGAACCTCGGCGTGCGCGAGGCCGAAGGCAACCTCGGGTTCGTGCCCGAAGCCGACCGCTCGTTCGCGTACACGCGGGCCGCGGAGAAGTTCTTCCGCCCGGAGTTCTTCAACCGGCTCGACCGCGTCATCCCGTTCCGCAAGCTGGCGCGCGACGAGATGGGTAAGATTGCGCGGCGCCTGGTGAACGAAGTGCTTTCGCGCGAAGGCTTCGGCCAGCGGAAGTGCGTGCTGAACGTCGCGCCCGACGCGCTCGACCGCGTGGTTCAGGCCGGTTACGACCCGGCCCTCGGCGCGCGCGCGATGAAGCGCGCCGTCGAGCGCGAGCTGACGCAACCGGCCGCGGCGCGGCTCGCGGCGCTCGCCGTGGACGAGCTGACCGTCGTCACCGTGAACGCCAGTGACAACGCGTTGTCAGTGAGCGTGCAGGCGCCCGCGTGGGCCGCGAAACTGCCGCTCGACGCGCGCGCCGCGGTGCCGCTAAAGGCCCGCCTCGCGGCAGCTTGGGCAACGCTCGGCGGGGTCGATGACGTGCTGAATTCGGTCCGCCCCGGAACCGCGCTCGTCGCCGGAAAGGTGACGCGCGACCACGAACGATACTTCGCACTGAAAGAACTCGCCGACGCCATCGCCGGCACGCTCAACGAGTACGAGAACCGGCTCGAAGCCCGCAAGCACTCGTACCTGGAAGCCGCGCAGCCGGAAGCGACCGGGCGGCGGGTACGCTACCGCGCGATCAAGCACCTCAACCCGGTGTACGGGTGGGAACAGCCGCTCCGCTCGCTCTCGTCCGCGGAGAGCATGGAGGAGGCGATTCGCGAACTGCTCGACACGTCCGAACCGCTGCCGGACGACCAGGACATCTTCGACGTGGAGAACCGGCTGGCGCTGCTGAACCTGATGGCGGCCGCGCCCGTCGATGACAAGCCGGTGTACCTGCTCGTTCGCGGGTTCCCGGACGGCGTCGCGTGCCCGCCTGCGGTCGCGCTGTGGAAGCATTACGTTCAGTCGTGGGGAACCGACTTCGGCCTCGAACTGCTCGGCCACACGGCGACCCCGGAGCGGGCCGGCGTCCTCGGCATCCAGTTGAAGGGCTTTCACGCGCGGACCCTCGCGCTCACGGAAGCCGGCACGCACCTATTCCTCCCGAAGCACGGCGGGCCGGTGCCGGTGCGCGTGGATGTACTTGACTCGTGGCCCGGCGCGGTCGCGGACCCGTTCGCGTTCGGCCCGATCCTTCGCGTGTACGCCGAGGGTCAGCCGGTCGTGGACGTGCGCACGGGGTTGGTGTCGCCGCTGCCGGGGCGCGGCGACTTCGCCGACATGTTCCGCGCGTTCACGCTCGCCAAAGACTCAACTATGCCCACCGCACGCTACCACGCCCTGCTCTGTCGCGACGCCGCCGGCGGGTTCTCCGCGATCGCGCTCGACCTCGGCACCACCGGGTTCGGTGCCACCGCGAACGACGCACGCGACGACCTGCGCGAGTTCCTCCGCTGGCTCCACCGTAAGGAACACTGGATGACCGCGCCGGACTTCGGCGAACCCGAACTGCGGTGGTTCACCGTGTCCGTGCGGCCGGAATATCAGGGACTGAATCGGCTGTACCCGACCGACACCGAAGTGCCGGTGCGCGTGCCGTGCGTCGTCGGCACGCGCAAGAGCGGGCAGTTCACCGCCGACTTGCCGCTGCTCGGCATCCGGTTCGATTACCCGAACCGCACCGAGTTGGAGAAGCTCGTCGAGCGGTACGTTTCGCAGAAGCTCGAAGGGCTGACGCCGGAACAAGTGGGCGCGTACCTACCGCCGGTCGAGGCGGAGTTGCTCGAAATCGTCGTGTCCGTGCCGAAGGAGCCGCCCGGCGGACCGCTCACGGTCGCGCCCCCGCCGACGCTCGCGAAGGTGGCCGAACCGGTCGGCGATCGCGCCGTGCGCAAGGGCTACGCCCGCGCGTGGGGCCGCGAAGCCGAACTCGCGGCGCTCGTCCGCAAGCTTCACCACGAGAAGGCCAACGTGCTGCTCGTCGGCGAAAGCGGCGTCGGCAAAACCACGCTCATGGTTGACGCGGTGAAGGAGGCGGAGAAGCTCGCGGTCGCGGAAGATGAACGAACCGGCGTGAAGCACAAGCGGCGGTTCTGGCTCACGTCCGCGGGCCGCATCATCGCGGGCATGAAGTACCTCGGGCAGTGGGAGGAGCGCGTCGAAGAGGTGATCTCCGAACTCGGCGAGCTTTCCGGCGTGCTGTGCGTCGAGCGCCTGCTGGAGTTGATCCGCACCGGCGGGCTTGGGCCGACGGACAGCATCGCGGCGTTCCTCGCGCCGTACCTCGCGCGCGGCGAACTGCGCATGATCGCGGAGGTAACTCCTTCTGAACTCGACGCCTGCCGCCGGCTCATGCCGTCGCTCCCCGATCTCTTCCAGATCGTGCGCGTGGAACCGTTCGAGCGGGCCGCGGCGCTGTCCGTGATCGACCGGCAACTCGAAGCCACCGCGAGCGGTTCTGGCGTCGAAGTCGAGCGCGGCACCGGCGAGCGCATCGTGCGCCTGTTCCGCCGGTTCATGCCCTACGCCGCGTTCCCCGGACCCGCGTCCGCGTTCGCTCGGCAGTTGGTGGATCAGCATGTGAAGCAGGACAAGAAGCCGGTCACGCCGGCCGCGGTGGTGGACCAGTTCCGCAAACAAACCGGGCTGCCGGAACTCTTCCTACGCGACGAAATCACGCTCCAGCGCGACGAAGTGTTGCAGTGGTTTCGCACGCGCGTGATCGACCAGCCGGAAGCGTGCGAAGCGGCCACGAACGTCGTGATGACGGTGAAGGCCGGACTGAACGACCCCTCGCGCCCGCCGGCGGTGATGCTGTTCTGCGGGCCGACCGGCGTCGGCAAGACGCACATGGCGCAGGCGCTGGCGTCGTACTTCTTTGGTCATGCACAGGTGAACCGCGATCGTGAGGGAGCGGGTGGGCGCGCCGAGGGCGTGGACCGATCCAGCCACCCGCTCCCTCACGGTCGCGGTTCACCCGCAGCCGACCGTCTCATCCGACTCGACATGAGCGAGTACGGCGGGTTCGACGCGGTGTACCGGCTGCTCGGCCCGCCGC
>CANLGS010000599.1 GCA_947490035.1 Gemmataceae bacterium | reverse complement strand
GACGGATAAGGTTGTCCGTCGCTCACGCTTCCGGCTCGTCAGATGCGAACCGCCGCGTTACCAGCGTCGGTAGTACCCGCCGCCGCCGTAATAGTACGGGCGCGGGCCGACCACCACGACCGGCGCCGGCTGCACGTACACGGGTCTCGAGTCGTAGATAACCGGTGCCGGTTCGCGGATCACCACGCGGCGGGCCGGGCGCGCCGCCTGCATCTCCGCGATCACCCGCTGCGACACGCCGGCGCGTTTCAACTCGTCGAGGTCCGACGCCGTAAGGGAGAACGTGCTGCCGGTCGTGCGGATCTGGTTGATGATGACCTGGTCGTCGTGCCCGCCCTGCGCGAGCCGGATCACGTCGAACATACCCATGCGCTGTTGCTGGGCCTGTGCGTCCGCGAGCGCCGCGGCCTGTGCCACGTCGCGGTCGCGCTTCTCCTGCTTGTCCGCGTCGTTGCCGACGAGCGCGCCAGTCGCGGTGCCGAGCGCACCGCCCACGACGGCACCAAGGACCGGGCGACCGGTCGCGGCCCCGATCGCGGCGCCGCCAGCCGTGCCGATTACGCCGCCGCCGACCGCGCCCCGTTCCGTGTTGTTCATGCTCGCGCAGCCGGACCCGCCAGCCGCGAACGCGATCATCGCGAATATCCCTAACCGCCGAAGGTGAATCTGGTTCATCTGATCCTCTCGCACTTTCAACCCAGTCGTGGGTTATGCCGAGTTCGCGCGAACCGGTCAACCGCGGTTCCGTTGGTGTACTTTGACGGTGCCCAGCGCAGGTCTTGCACCGCAGGTTCGTCCGGCGAAGGGAGGCGCTCGCGTCGTGCGCCGGAACAGTCGGCACGCCCGGTACAGGTTACCCTGCTTGCGCGTCCTCCTTGCCCGCATGTGTTGACTTCCTCGCGCCAGGCTCACACACCAACTATCGGCACCGCACGAACCGCGCCCGCAAGCGAGTGTCGTTAAGTTGGAACAATCGGATTCTGCCCAGTTTCCCTCAAGGACGCGACATGACGCCTGACCGCCCGGTAGACAACGCCCCGTATTTCACGCACGTCCACGGCGGGCTGACCGTCGAAGGGTGGTCGCGCGCCGCGGTGCAGAGCTACTGGCGGATTCCCGAACTGAAGATCGGGTTCGACCTCGGCGGGCAGCCGTGGGACTTCATGGGCACGCCGACGTGGTTCGTGTCGCACACGCACCTCGACCACATCGCGGCGCTGCCGGTGTACGTCGCGCGCCGGCGCATGATGAAGATGGAACCGCCGACGGTGTACGTGCCGACCGAAGGCTTGGAAGACGTGAAGAAGTTGATGCAGATCATGCACCGGCTCGACCGCGGGCGGCAGCTCGCGCACATCAAGCCGCTGACCGCGGGCGACGAGATCGAACTGAGCCGCGAGCACGTCGTCACGGTGTTCAACACGGTCCACACGATCCCGAGTCGCGGGTTCGTGGTGTGGGAGCGGCGCAACAAGCTGAAGGACGAGTACGTCGGGTTGCCGGGCGACAACATTCGCGACCTGAAGCTGGCCGGCACCGCGATCACGCGCGAGGTGCGCATCCCGCTGGTGGCGTACACCGGCGACACGTCGCCGGCGGGCCTGGACGCGTGCCCCGCGTGCTTCGAGGCGAAGATTCTGATTACCGAGATGAGCTTCGTGCGCGCCGCGCACCGCCGCGACAAGATTCACAAGTTCGGGCACATGCACCTGGACGACTTCATCGAACGCGCCGCGCGCTTCAAGAACGAACTGATCGTCGCGGCGCACTTCAGCACGCGGTATCATCCGAACGAGGTGCGGAAGCTGTTGGAGAACAAGCTGCCGCCCGAACTGAAGGCGAAGATGAAACTGTGGGTGTAGGCTTTCTCCTGGGCGCGTGGCATGACGCGCGATTGCGACCGTGCCAACCTGGGGCGTAAAATACATCCGCCGTAGAAAAGTCGCTCGTCGCGACCGTCCCACGGCGGAATTGAAGATCGAGGCGCACAAGGAACCGCAAACCGAGACGCCTGCTTCCGCGAAGTTCGAGGAACTGGTTCAGAATGCAAATGACATCATCGCCGGACGGAAGCCGACTCAACTGATGCCGGAGGAGCCGCGGGTCGAGCACTTCATGAAGTGGATCGACCCCAATAACCGCCCGCGTCAGGAGACAGTTGATTGGTTCTACCTGTAATGCTACTACGGCGGGGAGCACGTCCTCACCTTCCAGGTGCCGCCGTCGAAAGCACATCCCGAAGGGCATCTTGTTGTCCTGGCCTCGGGCGCCGATGTCGGTCCGCTGCTCCGACGGTTGACCGGCGCGGAGCGGCGGCAACTCGTGATCGAGTTCCCGCCGATCTGTGATTTGGACCCCCTGCCGGAGAGTCAGGCATGCGGAGACGCGAACAAGAGCAGCGAGGATGCAGGTCATGAACCCGCCCATTCTGCAACGCCAACCGATTTGCTCGATTCTCCGGCCGGTAACGACGGCTATATCATCGTTGAAGACACGCGAGCGCGGCTACGATAGCCCGTTCCGAATGCCGCTGTGCGTTCGTTAAACACGCTGGAGTGCCGCGATGCTCGCGTCCGTTGTTCTCCTCTGCACATCACTCACCGCCGCCGACATCCCCGGCGGCTGGGACGAACTGTTCCCTTCGCTTCCCAACTTCGGCCGCAAGGTTGAAGTGCCGAAGGTGGAGAAGGGCGAGAAGCCCACGGCGTACAGCCAGAGCGCGAACTACGACTGGATGGGCGGGCGGTTCGAGGCGTTCACGATCACGCTGGCCCGCGACCCCCAGTTCAAGACCCAGTACGCGGCCGACGCCATGAAGAAGGAGAAGGTCGAGACGCTGGAAGTGAACAAGAAGACCGCGTACCTGTGGGATTTGAAGCCGGCGAAGTTCAACGACTTGAGCCGGCGGCTCGTCGTGGCGCTGGCCGACGACAAGATTCTGATAGTCGAGCAGCGCGGCCACGGATTGGATGTCGCGGACGTGGCGAAGAAGCTCGACTTCGACAAGGTGCTGAAGGCGCTGGAAAACCCGCCGACGGTGAAGGCGAAGTGAGCTACTCCCTCACCACGATCTGGTACGAGCGGCAGCGGTTCCTGCCGGCCATCCTCGCGGTCGCGTTCAGCGCCGTGCTGGTCGCGGTGCAGTCCGGACTCGTCCTCGGGTTGCTCTCGATGATGTCGCTGCCGGTGGACCGCGCCACCGCCGACGTGTGAGTCGGTCACCCCGCGGTGCGCAGCGTCGATTTCGGCCGGCCTATTCCGGAACGCTGGGTGTCCAGGCTCGCGGCGCAGCCGGAAGTGGAACGCGCCGAAGGCGCGGTGCTTGGTTACGCGTCGTGGACACGCAACGGCGAAACGCCCACGCAGACCACGACGGCGGTGTGCATCGTCGTCGGGACGCGACTCGACCCGCACTCGCTCGCCGCGATGGGCGTGATCCGCAACGACCGCGACTTGCTGGCAAGTCTGGCGCAGCCGCTGTCGATCGCGGTGGACGAGTCCGAACTCGGCAAGCTCGGCATCCGCGGCGTCGGCGACACGGCCGAAATCCTCGGCGTCCGCGTCCGCGTCGTCGGGCTGGTGAAAGGGTGTCAAAGCCTCGGCGGGCCGTACCTGTTCTGCTCGCTCGACACCGCGCGGGTACTCCTGCACTACCAGCGCGACGAGGTAACTTATCT
>CANLGS010000598.1 GCA_947490035.1 Gemmataceae bacterium | reverse complement strand
CGGGTTCGTGGAACGCTGGATCGTCGCCGAGGCACTGACCGCCGGCGCGGTCAAGCGCGACGAGGCGACGTCGGGCGATCACCGCCGCGGCCGGCTCGCGTTCCTGAGCGTCGGGTGCGCGACGTGTCACCTCGTTCCGGACACGGACTTGAAAGACCAAAAGAGCCTCGGGCGGCGGTCGCTCGCGGGCCTCGCGGACCGGATGGGCGGCGCGGACATCGCGACGTTCCTCGGCAACCCGCACAGCCGCTACCCCGACGGCCGCATGCCGCGGCTGCCGGTCACCCCCGCGGAGGCGCGCGACATCGCGGCGTACCTGCTGCTGTGGCTGAAGCCGTCGGAACTTCCCGCCGTGGACGCGCCCAAGCCGGAGGAACTGCAGGCCGCGTTCAAGAAGCTCGCGGCCCGCGATCAGACGGCGGCCGCCACAGCGCTGTTGCGCGAAAAGGGCTGTACCGCGTGCCACACCGGGCTGGGGGAGTCGCGCCCGCGCGACGTGCCGATCAAGGCGGAGGCGAAGGACGAATGCCGCAGCGCCACCTACGCAAACAGCGATCTCGTCCGCGCGACCGGCTTCTACCGGCGAGTCGCGGCAGACGAGAAGCACCCGTCGCCGTTCGCGGAGCGGCAACAGCGGCTGGAGCGCGCCGGGTGCGTCCGCTGCCACCAGCGCGACAGCGATCGGCAGTCGCCCATTGAGGAGATCGGCAGCACGCTCGGCGGCGCTTTTCTACAAGAGACGCCGTTCCTGCGAACGCCGCGCTTGACCAACCCCCACCAGAAGTTCACGCGAGGGCACCTCGCCGCGTCCGTTCGCGAGGGCGTCTCGGGCCTGCGGGGCGCGCGATACACGTACCGCATGCCCGCCTTCGGCGCGGACGCGGACGTTCTGCTTCAGGCACTCGCCGAAGCCGATGGCGAACTGCCCGGCGCGGCCGACGCGGTGGAACCGGTCGTCGCCGATCCGACGCTCGGCACGCTCCACGGGGCGCAGCTCGCCGGGTTCCAGGGCTACGCGTGCGCCTCCTGCCACGTCTGGAACGGCCGGATGATCGGCTCCCCCGACCCTGCCGCGACCGGACCGGACTTGACGCGCACCGCGGGCCGCATCCGCCGCGACTGGTTCGACCGCTATCTCGAATCGCCCATGCGGTTCCACCCCGGCACGCCGATGCCCGGCGTGTTCCCGCACGGCCAACCGGCGATGCTCGCCAGCGTGCTCGACGGCGACCCGGCGCGGCAGAAGGACGCGCTGTGGGCGTACCTGGCGATGGGCAAGGACGCGCCCGGCCCGGCCGCGCCGCCCGCGGTGCCGGTCGCACCGCCCGCCAGGGGCGAAGACGTCATCGTCGCGCAGATCCCGATCCGGCTGCCCGACGGGAAGGTGGTGGAAAGCATCTGCGTGCTGTCGGCCGATCACGACCTGCTCGTGTACGACCTCGGCGACGGCAAGCCGGTCGCGCTGTTCGCCGGCGGGCAGATCCTGCGCAACGTGCAGGGCCGCATCCGACAGTTCCTCGCCGTCGGCACCGCTGTCGAGCTGAAGAGTGCCGCGCTGGGCGAACTGTCGAGCCGCGGGAAGCCGACGAAGATCACGCTGCTGGGCTACGAACGGCGCGCGGGCGGCGTCCGGCTTCGCTGGCAACTTGACTTCGAGAAAGCGTCGGTCGAGATCGAGGAAACGCTCCGGTTCGTGAGCGAGAAGGGAACCCGCCGGCTCGTGCGCGAACTCCGGTCGCCCGGCGAAGTCGATCCCGTAATCCTGAAGCACGACCTACCCGCCGCGAAGGTGCCGCCCGCGTGGGCGAACAAGCCGCTGTCGTTCCCCGACGACCCGGAGGGGTCGCTCGAACGTCCCGGCTACAAGGCGGTCATGTACCCGCGGCCGAAGACCGTGTCGGGCGAGGACCGCGTCATGCCGGGCGCGGTCGCGGTGCGCCCGAAGGACGGGCAGGTGTTCGTCGCGTCGATGAAGACGGGCGAACTGTTCGCCCTCCGCGACCCGGACGACGCGAAGCGCGCGAAGTTCGAGCTGTACGGCCGCGGGCTGTACCAGGACGCGCTGTCGATGCTCGCGGAGGACGACGGGCTGTACGTCCTCCACCGCCGCAACCTCACCAAGATCGTCGAGCGGAACGGAACCGCCGACCGCTTCGATCGCGTGTTCGCGCTGCCGCACGGCATCGCCGACACGTACGACATGGCTTACGGCCTCGCCCGCGACAAGAGCGGCGCGTTCGTGCTGAGCTACGCCCCGCACGCGAACGCGACGCTCCCCGGCTCCGGCGGCGCGCTCCGCATGAGGCCGGGGAAGCCCGCGGAAGAGGTCGCGTTCGGGATGCGGAACCCGCTGGGCTGGTGCGCGGGGCCGGACGGCGAGGTCTTCTTCACCGACAATCAGGGCGACTGGGTCGCGACGAACAAGCTGTGCCACGTCAGCGAGGGGAAGTTCTACGGCTGGCCGAACCAGGCGCAGAAGCAGCACGTCACCAAGCCCGCCGGCAAACCGACGGTGTGGGTGCCGTACGGCTGGGCGCGGTCGATCAACGGCGTGGCGTACGACAACACCGGCGGCAAGTTCGGCCCGTTCGCGGGTCAGTTCTTCATGGCCGAACTGATGTTCGGCGGGGCCGTCGTCCGGGCGAACGTGGAGAAGGTGAACGGCGTGTACCAGGGGGCGTGCTTCCCGTTCTGGGGCCGGGGCTTGCTCGGCCCGGCGTGCCTCGCGTTCGACCCGCGGGGCAAGCTGTACGTCGGCGGCATCACCGAGCCGGGTTGGATGGCCCAGCCGGACCGCGGCGCGCTGTTCCGCATCGACTTCACCGGCAGAACGCCGTTCGAGATGCGGTCGATTCACGCGCGCCCGCGGGGCTTCCGCATCGTGTTCACGACCCCGGTCGATAAGGCGAAGGCCGGCGCGGTCGCGGCGTACAAGTTGGAGAGCTACCGGTACGAGTACACCGGCGCGTACGGTTCGCCCGAGCTCGACCGCGCCGCGGTGAAGGTCGAGAAGGTGGAGGTGTCTGCGGACGGAACGAGTGTGGACCTGACGACCGGTGCGTTGGTCAAGGACCGCGTCTACCTCGTGAGCGTGCCCGGCGTCCTCTCCGCGACGGGCGAGCGGCCGGTCCACCCGACCGGCGCGTACACGCTCAACGAGATTCCCGCCGAGTGACCCGGTTACGGCTTTCGGATGAGAATCGGAACCTCGCAGAACGTGAGCGCCGCGATGCCGTTCGCGCCGACGAGCAGGGTTTTCTGGCTCCACGCCGCGCTGTCGAGGTAGGTAATCGTCTTCGCGTCGGAAGCGGCGGCGAGTTTCAACGACACGCTGTTCACGGTCGCGATCCCCGAAGCGACGCCGCCCTTCTGCCCGTCGAGGTAGAACTGACCGACCAGGGCGTTTTCCCACTTCACCGGCTGGTCGAACTCCAGCACGATCTCGTCCTTCTTGTTGTTAGCGAAGTACGCCCGCTTGAGGTTCGGCGGGGTGATCGTTGCCGCCGGCACCTTCCCGTAGTGATCGCGTTCGAGGAGCGGGCCGACGAGCCGGGCGAACTCCGCGTACCCCGCGGCCGGGAAGTGACACCCGCCCGGCGGATCGATGCCCAGCGTGGACATGACGCTCAGGTTGGAGAACGCGGTCGGCAGCGTACGTTGCACCTCGCGCAGCCGGTT
>CANLGS010000597.1 GCA_947490035.1 Gemmataceae bacterium | reverse complement strand
GCGTCAAACCACGAAACCTACACAAACCACAAAGCCTTGCCACCTGATGAAATGTTGGATGCGAGTTGTGGCACTAGCGGGACGTTACCACCGCTCCCGAGAAGGTCCGTTCAGAAGGCTGAAGGGTTACGAATTCGCCATCGAGAACCTTGAGCGGAACGCAGATAAGAGGCACTGGGAGACTATAAACAGACTACTGCATGACCACCCAGAACTTGCCCGTATGGCGAACGATCTTGGTAAATACCCGATTCACACAGCCGCCTACTACGGTTGTGAGTTCGCTATTGAGCGACTACTTGATGTGGGTGCTGAGGTGGACAGAGTGACCGAAAACCTCTATCGCCAGACCGCCCTGCACGTAGCCGCCCAGCAAGGTGAGGCGAATGTTTGTGTTCGGTTGGTCAAAGCCGGGGCAGAACTGACCCGGAGATCTGCAAGTGGGTTCACCCCGTTGCTGGAAGCCATCTATTCACGCCGCTACGCAGCGATCGGACAATTACTCGCGTTGGGCACTCCGTTGAGCCTCCGTGCGGCAGTTTGCCTGCGTCAAGCAGTGATCGTACAATTGCTCATTTGTGACAATCCGGCAATTGTCCATGAGGAACCGGATTCTGCTGACTTGGTTGCCGAGGCTGTTTTTTTCGAGGGTGGAACGGCAGTTCTTCGTCCGCTTTTGGAAGCCGGTGCGGACCCCAACTCGGCTCGCGTGTCATTTCATAGTCTCCACAGTGCGGCTGAGAGAGGAGATCAAGCAGCCGCCGAACTCCTCCTCGCATACGGAGCGGATCCCGACCGAGTGGTCAGAGCCGGCGCGATAACTCCCCGTCAGTTTGCCGAAGATTTGGCAAACGGAGGAGTTGGATGGGCGCTCGAATTATTCTCGCGTGCCAGTAAGAAGCCCACATAGCTGGACTGATGCTGATTCAGAAGTTCAGATGGCCGGCGCGAGCGTGGCGAACAGCAGTTCGCGGACGAATTGTAACCCACGACACCGCGCCGTGAGCTTTTCCGATGTGTCTCACTTCTTTTCGGGCAGCAGGTAGTCCTTCAGCTCGCAGTCCTTCAGTTCGCGCAGCCCTTCGGCCGCGCACGCGGCGTTCAGTTCCGCGCCGGCCGGGCTGGTGTGCGTGCCGTCGGCCGCGGTGATCGCGTCGTGCCGCCGCCAGAACCGTAACGTGTTGGAGTTCCTCACTCACGTCGTCACCGCCCGCCGCGTCGGAGAGAAAGCCCCGACGCTGGTTCCGGCCGAATCACAACAGCCGCGAGTTGTGAATCCACTCCTCGCAAACTGTTGATGTACAGCCGCATCACCTGTGAACGCTTACCGATCCGGAGTGTAGTCCTCACGCTCCGCGTGAGGGTGCGATCGCTCCCGGTGTGCTGTCGTCGGTCCCCGGCCCGGACCTCACGCGGAGCGTGAGGACTACTCACAACCCGCCACGCCGACCGCGGGCCAGGCATTCGTCATTGGCGAAACGCGCGCGGCAGATACACTACTCCCTACTCTTTCCCCCGTCTCGCCGGGGTTTGTTTCTTGGGGGTTTCTCGGTGGCCGACGACAAACAGGACGCGCCACGGCCGTTCGACGTGCGCACGGTCGAGTACCTCCTGAAGCTCATGACCGAGCACGACCTCGCCGAGGTCGATCTGAAGGAGGGCGACCAGCGCATCCGGCTCCGGAAAGGCTCCGCGCTGGTCGCTTACGCCCCCGCTCCCGCCGTCCCGCCTCCGGTCGCCTACGCTCCGCCTCCGGTCGCTCACGCTCCCGGCTCGCCACCGAGCGAGTCGCCCCCGCCGGCGCCGGCCAAGAACTACATCGAGATCAAGTCGCCGATGGTCGGCTCGTTCTACAGCAGGCCCAAGCCGGACAAGCCGGACTACGTGACGAAAGGCGCGAAGGTCACGCCGAAGACCGTCGTGTGCCAGGTCGAAGCGATGAAGCTGTTCAACGAGATCACTGCCGACTGTTCCGGCACCGTCGTCGAGGTGTGCGTTGAGAACGGCGCCGGCGTCGAGTTCAACCAGGTGCTGTTCCGGGTCGAGCCTTCTTAACGTCGCGTCTCAAGTCAGCAGGTCGAAAGTCGTTAAGTCGAAGACCTGGCCGGCTGACTTCTTCGACCTTACGACTTTCGACCTTACGACTTTAAGACTATGTTCAATCGCATTCTGGTCGCCAACCGCGGGGAGATCGCGCTGCGGGTGATCCGCGCCTGTCACGATCTCGGTATCGAGGCCGTCGCGGTGTACTCGGAGGCCGACCGCGGCGCGCCGTGGCTGGACCACGCCGACCAGACCATCTGCATCGGCCCGGCGCTGTCCGCCGAAAGCTACCTCAAGATTCCGCGCATCATCGCGGCGGCCGAGGTGAGCGGGTCGCAGGCCATCCACCCCGGCTACGGGTTCCTGTCCGAGAACAGCAAGTTCGCGGAGCAGTGCCGCGCCTCCGGCATCGAGTTCATCGGGCCGTCCGTGGCCGCAATGGACGCGCTCGGGAACAAGGACAAGTCGAAAACTGTGGCGCGCGCCGCGAAGGTGCCCACCGTGCCCGGCAGCGACGGCCTCATCGAGTCCGAGGAGGAGGCGAAGCGGTTCGCCAACAAGGTCGGCTACCCGGTGCTGGTGAAGGCGTCCGCCGGCGGCGGCGGTCGCGGGATGCGCGTCGCACGCGACGACGCCTCGCTCGTCGTCGGACTGGCCCAGGCGAAGGCCGAAGCCGGGGCCGCGTTCAAGGACGACAGCGTGTTCCTGGAGAAGTACCTCGACCGCCCGCGGCACGTCGAGATTCAGTTGATCGGCGATCAGCACGGCAACGTGATTCACCTCTACGAACGCGACTGCTCCCTCCAACGCCGCCACCAGAAGTTGGTGGAAGAGTCCCCGTCGCCGAACCTGCCGGACAAGGTGCGGCAGGAGATGTGTACCGCGGCGGTGCGGCTCGCGAAGGAGGCGAAGTATTACAACGCCGGCACCTGCGAGTTCCTCGTGGACCAGCGGAACAACTTCTACTTCATCGAGGTGAACGCGCGCATCCAGGTGGAACACCCGGTCACGGAACTGGTGACGGGCGTCGATCTGATCCGCGAGCAGATTCGCGTCGCGGCCGGCGAGAAACTGCGGTACACCCAGAAAGAGATTCAGCAGCGCGGCCACGCGATCGAGGTGCGCATCAACGCGGAAGACCCCGCGAACGACTTCCGCGGCAGCCCCGGCGTGGTGAAGACGTGGCGCCCGCCGGGCGGTCCCGGCGTGCGGCTCGACTCGCACGTGTGCGCCGGCTACCGCGTGCCGTCGAACTACGACAGCATGGTGGCAAAACTGCTCGTTCACCAGCCGACGCGGGCGGAGGCGTTCGCGGTGATGCGGCGGTGCCTCCGCGAGTTCATCGTCGAGGGCATCCACACGACGATCCCAATTCTGAAGACGATCTTCGACACGCCCGCGTTCATCGAGGGTAAGGTAGACACCACCTTCATCGAGCGCGAGTTGATGAAGCCCAAATAGGGTAAGTCCTGGGTTAGCCGCAAGCCGAAGGCGAGCGCGGAGCCGTTGTGTTGAACCCCATTAGAAATGTCCGGTGTTAACTCGATAGAAGTGTCCTCCTCACTCAGGCCGAGGAGGACACCCGATGATCGAGGTACAAGACCGGAATCGTGTCGCGATGAGTCAGCGTGAGCGTG
>CANLGS010000596.1 GCA_947490035.1 Gemmataceae bacterium | reverse complement strand
CGAAATCCACGCGCAGGGGGTCATTTCGGCGGTCACCCATTGGGTCCCTCGGTCATTTCGGCAGGAATGAGGCAGAATCGCTGGGAATCCCAGGGTTCCGGCGCACATGCCGTGCCGAAAGCTGAAGGTCATCTGGGAAATAGGGGCTTCGAGGTACACGTTGGCGACGATGCCCGGCCCGCCGTGACCGGGGCCGCAGACGTACAGCACGTTCAGGTCGCGCTCCGCGATGACGCGGTTCAGGTGCGCGTAGATGAAGTTGAGGCCGGGCGTGGTGCCCCAGTGCCCGAGCAACCGCGGCTTCACGTGCTCCTTGCCAGCGGCTCGCGCAGGAGCGGGTTGTCGAGCAGGTAGATCTGGCCGACGGACAGGTAGTTCGCGGCCCGCCAGTAGGCGTCCATCTTGTGAAGCAGCGCGTCGGAGACGGGCATGGGTGGCCTCGTGTGAGTAGTCATCACGCTCCGCGTGATGTCTTGAGAGTAGTCATCACGCTCCGCGTGATGTCACCAGCCGCACGAGCGGCGACCGTGCGGGTGAGCGGACATCACGCGGAACACGGTGCGCGCGATCATCGCTTATTCGTTGGCGCGAGTGAGCGGACATCACGCGGAGCGTGATGACTACTCTCAAGACATCACGCGGAACACCGTGCGGGCGATCATCGCCTCTTCGTCGGTGCGGACGACGCGCACCGCGACCGGCCCGTCGTCCGGCGAGATGAGCGCCGCGTTCGCGGCGTTGCGTTCCGGTGCAATCGGCACGCCGAAGAAGCTCAAGCCTTCGCAAATGCGGGCGCGAATCGCGGGCAAGTTCTCCCCGATACCGCCCGCGAACACCAGCGTGTCCAACCCGCCGAGCGCCGCGGCCATCGCGCCGATCCGCTTCCGTGTCTGGTAACAGAATACCTCGACCGCTTCCGCCGCGCGGGTCGGTGGCTTCGCGCGCGAGTAGGTCGCGAATGTCGGCGCTCGTCTCGGAGATGCCGAGCAAGCCGGACTCGCGGTTCACGAGCGTGTCGAGTTGGTCCGGCGTGAGGTTCTCGGTGCGCATCAGGTGAAGCAGCACGCCGGGTTCGAGGTCGCCGGTTCGCGTGCCCATCACGAGGCCGCCGGTCGGCGTGAAGCCCATCGTGGTGTCGCAGCACTCGCCGGCGCGAACGGCCGCGAGACTCGCGCCGGAGCCGAGGTGCGCGAGGACCACGCGCCCGTTGGCCGCTTCCGCGCCCGCGACGCGCGCGAGTTCTTCCATCAGGTATTCGTAGGAGATGCCGTGGAAGCCGTACCGCCGGACGCCCTACGCGTGGTAGCGCCGCGGGATCGGAAGCGTCTTCGCAACCGTCGGCAGGTTTTGGTGGAACGCGGTGTCGAAGCACGCGACCTGCGGCACCCCTGGGCAGCGCGCCGCGAACGCCGCGAGCAGGTCGAGTTCGGCCGGCAGGTGCGTCGGATCGAGCGGCTTCAGCTCCTCCAAGTCGCGGAGTAGTTCAGGCGTGACGAGCGCCGGCGCGGTGTGGTCCGGTCCGCCGTGAACGAGGCGGTGGCCGATCCCCGCGAGGGACGCGGTCGCGCCTTGTGCTTCGAGCGCATCGCCACGGCGATCGCGTCGCCGACGTGTTCGAGCTTCCCGCGGAGAACTTCTTGAGGCGAGTCGCCCGCGCGGAACACCGCGAACTTCACGCTCGACGAACCGGCGTTGACCGCAAGGACGCGGGCCGCGCCGTCGGGTGTGTGCGATGCCATTGCGTCACCCGTGGGTTCGGTCGCGGCGGAGAGAGTCGAGCAGTCGCGACGGACATATCCTACGGCGTCGGCCGGCGCCTTGCGCCACCGTTACGCGCCCTTCGACGCGAAGAACTCGCGCGCCTGGGCCAACAGTTGGCCCTCGCTCGTGTGCTGGGGGTCGATCACCACCGAGCCGACAACGTGCCCGGCCGCGTCGCTGTGATTCTTCTTCAGGTCCGCGAGCAACTGTTCCATCGCGCTGCTCTCGCCGGTGCCGTGGCCGAACTCGTCCGCTATGCCGTCCAGAAGGGCTGGCTCCAGGACGGCTGAACCTCAACCACCCGAATCGCGACTCCTCAACCGATTGGGCATCAGTTCGCGCTCGGTAGCTCCCACCCCTTGCGGTACTCCTTGCTCACGAGTTTGGTCGCGTCGGCGTTGTTCGTGAACCGCAGCTTGGCCGCGTCCCACTCCAGCTTTTTCCCCGCGAACCGCACCGCGATGTTGCCCAGCAGCATCGCCTCCGTCAGCCGACCCGCGTAGTCGAAGTTCGACGACGCCATCTCCGGCTTCCCGGCTTTGATCGCGTCCGCCCACTCTTTCTTCATGTGCGTGTCGTGGTCCTTGTCCACGCCTTCGGGGGTCTTCTCAGGCTTCGATATCTGGACGCCCGTGAAGTCCTTTTCCGGCGTGAACGTGAACTGACCGCCGTAGTCGTTGGGGCTGAACAGCACGCCCTTGTCGCCGACCAGGATCGCCCCGCTGTCGGAAAGTCTTTGGCCCTTCTTCAGCAGCTTTCCAAGCAACTCTTCCGGCGGCAGCACCGTCTTGCCGTCCTTCTTGCCTTCGTACCAGTGGAGGGTGCAAGCCGGCGCGTCGCCGCGTGCCGCATACATGTACTGGATGTGTGCCCACGCGGGGAACGTCTCCGCGTTGATCTCGGCGGCTTCCGCGGTCACCGCGATGGGCGCATCAAGTTTGAGCGCGCGGAACGGCATGTTCGCGGTGTGGCAGGCCATGTCGCCCAGCGCGCCGGTGCCGAAGTCCCAGTACCCGCGCCAGTCGTGCGGGTGGTACGCCGGTCGCGGCGCGAACGCCACCGCGTAGGGCCGCATCGGAGCCGTGCCGATGAACTCCTCCCAGTGGACGCCCTTCGGCACCGGTGCTTCCTTCGGCCGGGCGGTTATGTCGGGCGATTGCTTCCAGTACTGCGCCGGGCGGTTGGTCCAGACGTGCGCCTCGCGCACCGCGCCGATGGTGCCCGCGTGGATCAGTTCGACTGCGCGGCGCAGCCCGTTGAGCGCCGACCCCTGGTTGCCCATCTGCGTGCAGACCTTCTCCTTCGCCGCGACCTCGCGCATCAGCCGCGCCTCGGCGACCGTGTGCGTGAGCGGTTTCTGGCAGTAGACGTGCTTGCCGAGTTTCATCGCGCGGATGGAAGCGGGCGCGTGCGAGTGGTCCGCCGTGGACACGGTAACGGCGTCGATGTCCTTCGCCATCTGGTCGAACAGCACGCGGTAGTCGAAGAACTTCTTCGCGTTCGGCCACGTCTCGCCGCGCTTGTTCAGCCGGTCGTCGTCGATGTCGCACAGCGCGACGACCTCCATGAACTTGCTGGCCTGCGTGATGTCGCTTTCGCCCTTGCCGCCGATGCCGATGCCCGCGACGCGAATCTTCTCGTTGGCGCCGTACGCGCGCCGCGTCGAGTACGCGGGGCCGGTGAACAGGTAACCGAGCGTGCCGGCGGTACCGATTTGAAGCGCGCGACGGCGTGAGAAGCGTTTCGACATGATGGAGTTTCCGTGGAGAGTCGAGGACAGGGGAACGAGAGTAGCCGCCGGCGCGCGGCGTGTCCACAACGCGGTTCGGAATGTGTCAGGCCCCAATAGAAATGTCCTCAGTTTGTCCCCAATAGAAATGTCCGCTTTCCTGGGGTCTTCACTTGAGCCCTTTGAACGGTTT
>CANLGS010000595.1 GCA_947490035.1 Gemmataceae bacterium | reverse complement strand
TCGAGGAAGACCCGAAAGACCCCGACGACGTGCGCACCATCAGCGACTTCGAGTTCGCGACGCGACTCTCGTACTTCCTGTGGTCGAGTATGCCGGACGAGGAACTGTTCGCGCTCGCCGCGAAGGGCGAACTCCGCAAACCCAATACGCTCGATGCGCAAGTGAAGCGGATGCTCAAAGACCCGAAGGCGAAGGCGCTCTCGGAGAACTTCGCCGGTCAGTGGCTCCAACTGCGGAATCTGAAGACGCTTTCGCCCGATAAAGGGTACTACCCCGGCTGGGACGCCGCGCTCCGCGACGCGATGATTCGTGAAGCCGAGATGTTCTTCGAGTACGTCGTGCAAAACGACCGCCCCGTCCTCGACTTCCTCGACGCCGACTACACGTTCGTGAACGGGCGGTTGGCGGAGCACTACGGCCTCGCGGGCATCACCGGGAGCGAGTTCCGCAAAGTGAAGTTGCCGGACACGCGTCGCGGCGGCATCATCACGATGGCGAGTACGCTCACCGTGACCTCGAACCCGACCCGGACCAGCCCGGTCAAGCGCGGCAAGTGGATCATGGAGAACGTGCTCGGCACGCCGCCCCCGCCCCCGGCGCCAGACGTGCCGGAACTCCCGCCCACGGGCGAACTGAAGGGCACGCTGCGTCAGCAAATGGAGCAACACCGGGCCGACCCGAAGTGCGCCGTGTGCCACAACAAACTCGACCCGCTCGGCTTCGGGCTGGAGAACTTCGACGGCATCGGCGGCTGGCGCATCCAAGACAATAAGGTGAACATCGACTCGACCGGCGAACTCCCCGGCGGGCTGAAGTTCAGCGGCCCGGCGGAACTGCGGAAGGTGTTACTCGGCAAGGCCGACCAGTTCCGCGGATGTTTCGCGGAAAAATTGCTTACCTTCGGGCTGGGCCGGGGTTTAGAGTATTATGATAAATGTGCCCTCGACGAGATCACGAAGGCGTCGAAGGCCGACGGCGACAAGTTCTCGGCACTGGTGCTGGCGGTCGTGAAGTCCGACCCGTTCCAGAAGCGCAAAGGCAAACGCAGCGAATAATCCGACAAGCAGCGAAGAGCCGCGGATAACGCAGAAGGACGCAGATAAGACAATAGGAAGAGAGTTTTAAGAAGAGATTTCGTCCTCTGTTTTATCTGCGTCCCTCTGCGTCATCTGCGGCTCTTTTTTCTTCGATTCATACCACGGAGCATGTCGTCCATGAAGAAGTCGATTTCCCGCCGGACCGCGTTGATGGGCCTGGGCACCACCATCGCCCTGCCCTTCCTCGAATCGCTCGCGGTGGCCGCACCCGCCGCCGCGACGGCCGCCGGCGCGCCCAAGCGGCTCGCGTTCTGCTACGTCCCCAACGGCGTGAACATGCCCGCCTGGACGCCTTCCGCCGAAGGCAGACTCAAGGAACTGGTGGGCACGCTCGAACCGCTCAACGCGCACAAAGAGTACGTCAACGTCATGTCCGGGCTGACGTGCGACAAGGCCCGCGCCAACGGCGACGGCCCCGGCGACCACGCCCGCGCCATGTCCTCGTTCCTCACCGGCAGGCAGGCCCGCAAGACCCACGGCGCCGACATCAAGGTCGGCATGTCCGCCGACCAGCACGTCGCCACGGTCATCGGCGACAAGACCAAGTTCCCGTCGCTGGAACTCGGCATCGAGCGCGGCCAGATGGCCGGCAACTGCGACAGCGGTTACTCGTGCGCCTACTCGTCCAACCTGTCGTGGCGCGGCGAATCGACGCCCAACGCTAAGGAGTGCGACCCGAAGGCCGTGTTCGAGCGCCTCTTCAACGGCACCGACCCGAAGGAACTCGCCGAAGCCCGCGCCAAGCGCGAACTTTACAACAAGAGCGTCCTCGACTTCGTGATGGAAGACGCGAAGAGCCTCGGCGCCACCCTCGGCTCCGGCGACCAGAAGAAGCTCGACGAGTACCTGACGAGCGTGCGTGAGGTCGAGCAGCAGATTCAGAAGGCGAAGGCGGTGAACAAGGCGACCGCGCCGAAGCCGAACATGCCCGCGCCGAGCGGCATCCCGGCGGCCGTGCAGGACCACATGCGGCTCATGGCCGACCTGATGGTGCTGGCATTCCAGACCGACCTGACGCGGGTCGCGACGCTGCCGTTCGCCAACGAGGGGAGCAACCGCTCGTACAAGATGATTGACGTAGGGGAAGGGCACCACGAGTTGTCGCACCACGGCAACGACGCGAAGAAGCTCGAAAAGATCGCGAAGATCAACAAGTTCCACATGGAACAGTTCGCGTACCTGATCGGCAAGATGAAGGCGGTGAAGGAGCCGAACGGCTCGTGCCTGCTCGACAACGTGATGCTGGTGTACGGCAGCGCCAACGGCGACGGCAACCGGCACAACCACGACGACCTGCCGATCCTGCTGGTCGGCAAGGGCGGCGGCACGATCGAGACCGGCCGGCATATCGTGTTCCCGAAGCACGCCGATACGCCGATCACGAACCTGTACCTCGCGCTCTTTGAACGGATGGGCGCACCGGCCAAGTCGTTCGGCGACAGCACCGGCGTCCTGAAGATGTGAACTTGAGTCCTCACTGCTTGAGCCGCTCGCGGCTTCGCAACATGCGAAGCCGCGAGCGGCTCAACCATTTCCATTTCACGAAAAGCTAGTCCAGATCGTCGCGCCCCAGAAAGCGCCCCAGTTCTTCCGGCGGCAGCCCTTGCGCAGTTGCGCGCGGGGTGAACCCAATCGAATTGATGACGCGGCGCCCGTTCGGGTCGGGCGACTCGATCACCGCCTTGTGCAGCACGCCCAGCGGGTTCGCGCCGTCGAACGGCAGTTGGCTGTTGTTCACGACTACGATGAACGATTCGCCGTGCGGCAGGTCGAGTTCCGTGATGAACGATGCGAGTTTCGCCTCGCCCGCCGGGAACATCGGGTTGTTGGCCGCGAGATAGGCTTGCAGCGAGAGGTTCGCGTGGACGGCCGCCGCGCTCGCGTCCGCGAGCCAGAACCGGCTGCGCACGCGAGTCGGTTCGTAGCCCAATACCAGCAGCGACGCGGGCGGGGCGCCGTCGCGGTGGAACTTCGAGCTGACCTGCTGGTCGAAGCGGCCGAACCGCTCCGGCACGAACGCCACCGGGAAGCACGCGACCAGTTCGACCATCGCGCGCCGCAGTTCGCGCGACTCGACTTCGCGTTCGAAGCGGAGCAGCGCAAAGCCCGGCTCGTCAAGTGAGGAACGCCACACGCGGCGGAACACTTCTGGCGCAGCCGCGGGGAGATCGTCTGGGTTCAGAAGGAGCGGCGCGCTCATACGACCAGCTTCCGGCCGCGGCACGCGGCAACATACGTCTCTTCGAGTTCGACCGGTACGAACAAACCCGCGACGATCCTCAACGGCATCGTGGGGAGCGCCTCCCCGACCTGCAACGGGTTCACCCACACGTCGACGTTCATCTTCTTCTTGCGGATGATGGGGCGGTAGGTCGCGGCGTACAAGTAATCGACTTCAGACAAGGCGAGGGCGTCGGCACCGAGCGCCGTGACGATTTCATTGTGGAGGTTCGCGCGCCGCGAGGTGATGGCATCCACGACTACCACACAAGCACCGCCCGCGAGGTAGTCGAGGCACTTCGCCAGGAACATGTCCCGCTTCGCGCCGCGGTCCTTGTTGCCGGGACTGACGAATTCAACGGCCCCGACC
>CANLGS010000594.1 GCA_947490035.1 Gemmataceae bacterium | reverse complement strand
CGCACGCGGGCGAAGTGTTCAAGAACCCGCACCTCGCGAAGTCGTACAAGGCCATCGCGGACGGCGGGCGCGACACCTACTACAAGGGCGCGATTGCCGAGAAGTTGGTCGCACTCTCCGACAAGGTCGGCGGCCTCTTCGCGCTGAAGGACTTTGCCGATCACAAATCGGAGTGGGTCGAGCCGGTGAAGACGACCTATCGCGGGTACGACGTGTGGGAGATTCCGCCGCCGGGTCAGGGCATCGCGGCGCTTCAGATGCTCAACCTGCTCGAACCGTTCGACCTCAAGACAATGGGACCGGAGTCGGCCGACTACTGGCACCTGCTGATTGAAGCGAAGAAGCTCGCGTTCGCGGACCGCGCGAAATATTACGCCGATCCAGTGTTCGCGAAGGTGCCGGTAAACGAACTCATCTCGAAGGAGTACGCCGCGACCCGCGCGAAGTTGTTCGACCCGAAGAAGGCGCTCACGGACATCCACGCGGGCGACCCGAAACTGAGTACGTCCGACACGATCTACCTGACGGTTGTGGACAAGGACCGCAACTGCGTGTCGCTGATCCAGAGCAACTACAGCGGCTTCGGCTCCGGCCTGTCCGCGCCCGGCACGGGCTTCGGCATCCAGAACCGCGGCTGTCTGTTCGCCCTCGACGCCAATCACGCGAACAAGCTCGAACCGGGCAAGCGGCCGTTCCACACCATCATCCCCGCGATGGTCACGAAAGCCGGCAAACCGTTCTTCACGTTCGGCGTGATGGGCGGCGACATGCAACCGCAGGGGCACGTCGAAGTGCTGGTGAACCTCATCGACTTCGGCATGAACGTGCAGGCAGCCGGCGACGCGCCGCGTGTGGAGCATGTCGGCAGCGCCACACCGACCGGCACGCCCGGCAAGGCGAGCGGCGGCACGGTTCGCGCCGAAGCCGGCATCCCCGACGAAGTGGTGAAGGAGTTGGAGCGCCGCGGACACGTGGTCGAGCGCGTGAAGACGAACAGCGGCGGCTACCAGGGCATCATGATCGACCCGAAAACCGGCGTGCTGCACGGCGGCACCGAGTCGCGCAAGGACGGCGCCGCCGTAGGCTACTGAATGTGGTCCGCCACTCCGTGGCGGTTCTTCTGGAGAGTAGCCCGCCACTCCGTGGCGGTTCTTCTCTGAGCGGCGCAGAAGACAAAGACTAAAGGCAGAAGAACCGCCACGGAGTGGCGGGCTACACTCCAGAACTGCCACGGAGTGGCGGGCTTCTCACATCCGTGCGAGAATGGCGTCGGTGAACGCGGTCGTCGTCGCCGTGCCGCCGATGTCACGTGTGCGCACCTTCCCCTCGGTCAGCACCGCTTCCACCGCCGTCTGGATGCGCGCCGCGCTCGCGGTCTCGCCCAGGTCTTTCAGCAACTCGATGGCCGGCAAGATGAGCGGCAGCGGGTTGCCCACGTCCGGCGGCACGCTCTCGTGGCTCGCGCCGTACACCGCCTCGTACACGGTCACGCCGTGGCCGCGGTTGATCGCGGCCGTCGTGCTGACGCCGCCGACCAGCCCGGCGCCGAGATCGGAGAGCAGGTCGCCGTACAGGTTCCCGGCCGCGAGCACCTCGAACTGCTGCGGCCGGCTCACCAACTGGTTGCAGGTGTTATCGACGATCAGGTCTTTGGCGGTGATCTCCGGGAACTCGCTCGCGACGCGGCGGAAGCAGTCGAGGAACAGCCCGTCGGCCATCTTGAGGATGTTCGCCTTGTGGATGCAGTGGACCGACTTGCGGCCCCGCGCGCGGGCCGTCTCGAACGTGAGTTTGAAGAACCGCATGCACGCGACTTCGGTCACGATCTTGAAACTCTGCACCACGCCGGGGACGAGCTCGTGCTCGCTCGCGGTGTAAAGGTCTTCGGTGATCTCGCGGAACAGGAGGAAATCGACGCCGCTGAACCTGCTGGGGATGCCGGGCAGGTTGTGGACCGGGCGCATCGACGCGAACAGCCCGAGGTTCCGGCGGAACGCGACGTTATAGTTGGTGGGCACGGACATGTCGCGCGCGGTCGGCGTCCCGGCGCCCATCGGCTGGAGGAGTTTCGTCTTGAGCGCGATCCCGCACTCGCGGACGGCGTCGAAGGTGGACTTCGGCAGCGCGTCGGTGCCCTGCTCTTGCGCCGTGCGCCCCGCGAGGTGTACCTCGAACTCGACCGGCACGTTCGCGGCCTCGAACAGCCGCCGCACGCTCAACTCCTGATCCAAACCCAACCCGCCGCCCTGAACGAAAATCACCTTGCGCATCGACAGTTCCCCCCGGTTCGCGCCTATCTTACGGAGCCGCGGATAGAAGCGAAGAATGAAGAGAAGAGCCGCAGATAACGCAGAAGAACGCAGATCAAGACAAACAGAAGGAGTTCTTCAAAACACTCTCTTCGGTCTTGATCTGCGTTCGTCTGCGTTATCTGCGGCTCTTCTCTTCTGTTTCACAACCGATGCCGGATGGCCCACAGGTCGGGGAACACCGGGTGCCACAGCGACCGCTTCAGGAACTCCACGCCGAGCGAGCCGCCGGTGCCGCGCTTGCTCCCGATGGTGCGCTCCACCAGTTTGATGTGCCGGTACCGCCACTCCTGCAACCCCTCGTCGAAGTCGGTCATCAGCTCGAACAGAATCTCCAGGTCGGGCTGGGTCTTGTAGAGCCGCAGTATTCCCTCCTCGATGGTTTCGTCCGGTTGCGTCGGTTGCGTTAAGTCGCGTGTCGTGAGGTGTTCGGGGATCGCGACGCCGTGGTGCGCGAGGAACACATAGAACGCGTCCACCACCGACGGCTCGTTGAGGCGCAAAACGAGTTGCTCATAGCTCGGCGTGCCTTCCTTCTGATGCTTCAGCATGTCGGCGCGCTTGTAGCCGAGCAGGAACTCCATCTCGCGGAACTGACTCGACTGGAAGCCGGACGCCTTGTCGAGCCGGTCGCGGAAGCTGTTGAACGACATCGGCGTGAGCGTTTCGACAATATCCACCTGCTCCACCGCGACCTTCATCACGGTGCGCAGGCGCTTGAAAGTGCCGATGGCGGGGTAGGTGCGGTTCGCGACGAAGTCGGTCTTCACCTTGTCGAGTTCGTGGAGCAGGAGTTTGAACCACAGTTCGTAAGCCTGATGCACGACGATGAAGAGGAGTTCGTCGTGTTCGACCGGTTCGGACCGCGGTTGCTGGAGCGCGAGCAGCTCCTCGACGTGCAGGTAATCGGCGTAAGTGAGATCCACGACAAGCTCCCGTGCGATGGCGACGGGAGTAGTGTAGGCCGGCGCTATCCATGCGGAGTGAGCACGCGGAAACACTCGCGGACGCTCAGATTGCTGACCCAGTGCGTCAGAGTTTTGGACACCCAGAGACCCAGAATGCCAGAATGCCAGAAGGCCAGAAGGCCACTCGTTGTGATTTGGGTCTCTGGGTGTCCGCGTCGGTCCCTCTCGCGGCCGACTCCACGACTCGCTCGACTAATCGACCTTCTTCGGCAGGACCATGTACGGATCGACGCCGGGAGCGAGAGGAGCGGGCCTTCGCGGGTCGTACCCCATAGGCATCAAGTTAAGGAGACGCTGGCCTATGAAAAACGGGAAGTCCTTCCCACAATCGCTGTTAGGTAAAGACAGTGATCGTGAAGAAGGAACTTCCCATGCCGATTGTAGCCAGGATTGGCGCAGCTTTGCAGTTGGTAT
>CANLGS010000593.1 GCA_947490035.1 Gemmataceae bacterium | reverse complement strand
GTTGCCGTGGACATCGGTGAGGCGGAAGTCGCGGCCCGCGTGCCGGTAGGTCAGTTTCTCGTGATCCATCCCGAGCAGGTGAAGAATGGTCGCGTGGAAGTCGTGGACGTGCACCGGCTTCTCGGCCACGGTCGCGGCGATGTCGTCGGTCGCGCCGTAGGCGATGCCGGGCTTGCTGCCGCCGCCCGCGAGCCACGACGAGAAGCACGCGGGATGGTGCCCGCGGCCCTTCGCCCCGTCCTGACCCGGCGTGCGCCCGAACTCCGTCGTCCACACGACGAGCGTGTCGTCGAGCATTCCGCGGCGCTTCAGGTCTTGTAGCAACCCCGCGATGGGCTTGTCGATCTTCTTCGCGAGCGGTTCGTGCGTGCCCATGTCCGAGTGCGAATCCCAGTTGTTCGCGGAGTTGCTGTCGATGAGTTCGATGAACCGCACGCCGCGCTCCGCCAGTCGGCGCGCGATGAGGCACTGCCAGCCGTAGCTCTCGGTGTCGCCGCGCTTCAGGCCGTACAGGTTCAGCGTTTCGTCCGTCTCCTTCGCGAGGTCGAACGCCTCCGGTGCCTCGAACTGCATCTTGAACGCGGTCTCGAACGACTTCACGCGCGCGGCCATGTCGGAGTTGTTGCCGTGTGCGGTCAGGTGCTTCTTGTTGAGGGTGTCCGCGAAGCCCAGTTCCAGTTCTTGCAGGGCGTCCGTGCCGGGCTGCCGCTTCACGTTCGGGACCGGCTCCTTGCCGGGCAGCACGCGCGTGCCCTGGTGGTACGCGGGGAGGAAGTCGTTGGCGAACACCTGCGTGCCGGCGTAGGGCAGGTGCGGCGCGATCACCAAGAACGACGGCAGGTTTTGGTTCACCGTGCCGAGACCGTAACTGACCCACGAGCCGATGCTCGGCCGCGCGACGAAGAACGACCCGGTGTGCATCGCGAGCGTGGCCTGGAAGTGCTCGTTGTTGTCGCTCGTCATCGAGCGGATCAGGCACACGTCGTCCATGCGTTCGCGCAGGTTCGGGAACAGGTCGCTGACCTCGGTGCCGCACTTGCCGCCCGGCTTGAACGCCCAGCGCGGTTTGAGCAGCGGCTTCTTTTCGAGCGACAGCCCGCCGCCGACGCCGAGCGTTTTGCCGTCCGCCGCGAACAGCTTCGACTTCGGGTCGAACGTGTCCATCTGCGACACGCCGCCGGTGGAGAACAGCCAGATGACGCGCTTCGCCTTCGCCGCGAAGTGCGGCTTCTTGGGCGCGAGCGGATTCTCCGCTGCGCACAGGTCCGAGAGGATTGCGGGGGCCAGCGCCGCGCCGAGCATCGAGCGGATCGCGGCGCGGCGGGTGGGAAGCGAGCGAGAATGCGTCATGGCCGGTGTCTTCCTTAAGCTCTTCACCCGGAGGGTGGCACTCCTCAGCCCAGGGCAACGCCCTGGGGTGCCGCGGTCGCGGTAGCCAAACCACCCAGGGCGTTGCCCTGGGCTGAGGAGTGCCACCCTTCGGGTGAAAACCAGGCTGGCTTCAATCCAGGTACACGAACTCGTTGCTCAGGAACAGCGCGCGGGCGAGGCTCTCCCACGCGGTTTCGGCCGCCCGTTCGCCGCCCGCCTTCTTCGCCACCGCCGCGAGGTAGTCCGTCGCGCGAGTCACTTCGTCGGCGGTCGGCGCGCGGCCGAAGAGCAGCAGGTACGCGCGCTGGATGCGGGCCGCGTCGTCCTTCGCTTCGCTTCGGACGCGCTCCGCGAACTTCTTCGCCTGCGCGTGAACGAACGGGTCGTTCATCAGGTAGAGCGCCTGCAACGGCGTGGTACTCGTGAGGCGCTTGTCGGTGCTGGCGTTCGTGTCCGCGCCGTCGAACAGCGCGAAGAACGGGTGCCGCGCGAACCGCTGCGCCATGACGTACACGCTCCGCTTGTTGGTGTCGTACACCGCCTTGAACGGGTTGTGCTGCGTGAAGTTCCACGCCTTCTGATCGGGGAACGGGTGCGCCCCGCCCGACGTGCGGTCGAGGTTGCCGCCCACCGCGAGCAGCGTGTCGCGGATGGACTCCGCGTCCAGCCGGCGCTTGTCGAACCGCCAGAGGTAATCGTTCGCGTCGTCGAGCTTCGCGTCCGCGTCGTTCTCGCCGCTCGACTGCTGGTAGGTGCGCGACAGCATGACGAGCCTGTGAAGGCGCTTGAGGGACCACGCACCCCCTCCCTTACGGTCGGGGTTCACCAGTTCGGCCGCGAGCCAGTCGAGCAACTCCGGGTGCGTGGGCGGTTGGCCCATCACGCCGAAGTTGCTCGGGGTACTCACCAGCCCCTTCCCGAAGTGCCCCTGCCACACGCGGTTCGCCATCACGCGGGCGGTCAGCGGGTTCTTCGCGTCTACGATCCAGTTCGCGAGTTCGAGCCGCCCGCTGCCGGTCGTGCCGGGTGGGAGCGTCTGACCGCCGAGAACGGTGGGGAAGCGGCGCGGCACTTCCACGCCGAGGCGTTCGGGGTCGCCCTTGATCTGCACGTTCGCGTTCCCGACCTTCCGCTTGCCCTCGGTCTTGCCTTCCGCCACCGCGTACACCGTCTCGAACGGCAGCGGCTTCTTCGCGAAGTCGTCGCGCTCCTTCTTCGACTCCTTGATTTTCGCGACCACCTCCTCGGTGTACTTGGTGAGCTTGGCCACCGCTTCATCCTCGCCCGCCTCCTTCGCTTTCTTGATCTCCTGCTCGGCGGTCGTTTTCGTCGATTCGAGTATCTTGATGAACCCGTCAAACGTCGCGGACTCGGCCGCCCGAACCGCCGCGAGCGCCGCGACTTTCTGTGGCGACTCCAGCGGCACGAAGTCGCGTTGCACCTTGTCCAGTTCGATGCCGGGCCGCGGGTAGCGCGTGCTGGAGAAGAAGCCGTAGAGCGCGTAGTAGTCGTGCTGGCTGATCGGGTCGAACTTGTGGTCGTGGCACCGGGCGCAGTTGATCGTCAAACCCAGGAACGTGCGGCCGAGGTTGTCGATCTGGTCTTCGTAGGTGAGGTACCACGGGTAGCGCGCCTCTTCGTAGGAGCCGAACCGCTTGGTGTTCGCGAGGTAGCCGGTCGCGACCAACTTCGCCTGCCGGTCGGCCTCGTCCTTCGAGGGCAGAAGGTCGCCCGCGATCTGCTGCCGGACGAACTCGTCGTAGGGCAGGTCGCGGTTGAACGCGTCGATCACCCAGTTGCGGTACTTGTAGATTTGCGGGATCGGGTAATCGGAGTTGTCGCCGGCGGTGTCGGCGTAGCGCACCACGTCGAGCCAGTGGCGGCCCCACCGCTCGCCGTAAGCCGGCGACGCGAGCAACCGACCGACCACCGCCGCGAACGCTTCCGGTGCGGCGTCTTTCAGGAACGCGTCGATCTCCTCCGGCGTGGGCGGAAGCCCGGTGAGGTCGTAGGTCGCGCGGCGGATGAGCGCGCGCCTGTCCGCGGGCGGGGCCGGCTTCAGCCCCTTCGCTTCGAGCTTCGCCTGAACGAAGTTGTCGATGGGGTTAGCGAGGTTGTGCTTCGGCACCTCTGGCCGCACCACCGGCTTGAACGACCAGAACTCTTTCCCTTTCTCGATGTCGAACTTCTTCGCGCCGGCGGTGCCGCCGGCGCGCGGGTCGGGCGCGCCCATCTTCACCCACGCTTCTAGGTCCGCGATCTCCTCCGCCTTGAGCTTCGCGTCCGGCGGCATCTTGGTACTCGGGTCGGCGTGCCGCACGGCGGTAATCAGCAGGCTCTTCG
>CANLGS010000592.1 GCA_947490035.1 Gemmataceae bacterium | reverse complement strand
TTCCAGGCGGGCGAAATCGGTATCCTCGGGCCAGTGGTAAGGCATGCTGCCGACCTCCACATTCTGGGTCGCCGCCGGCGATAAGATGATCACGCAAGAGCTTACACCCGCAATACGCTACCTTCTAGCCCTCTCGCGGATCGTTGTGTGTTTTAGGTGGTCTCGCCGCACAGACAGGAATGTCTGTGCCACCAAGACCAAACGCACCGCCGCGGAGTGGCGGGCTACTCTCAAGCCACGGCCCGCTCGCGGCGCACGGGGTTGCCGATCGTGTCCATCAGCGGTTGCAGGCCGTGGATGTGCTTGCAGAGGTACACGTCGCGGTTCTCGCCGTGGTACACCGCGTCCGGGCAGGTGCAGTGCCAGTACAGGTAGCCGTCGTCGGTGCGCTCGACCGCGATCTGGTACTCCTCGCGCCCGCCGGTCACGTTCCAGGTCATCACGCACCCCGGCTCCGACGGGTCCGGGTTGCGGTACGTGACGCGGAACAGGTACGGCGCCGGCTTCCGCTTCTTGTCCGGACCGGGCAGCACCACGGTCACAATCGCGAACGACGCGCGCCCTTCGGGCTGGTTCTGCTTCACCACAAATCACCTCTCAAAACGGTTGGTTTAGGTGTTCGCATTTTAACTTCACGCGTGTCTACTACCGATGTCGGTAGCCGGTTCCGGCGGTACACTGCGAGTACCCCGAACGGAGCGCCGCAATGGACGACACTACTCAGCCGACCGACGCGCAGACGATGAAAGAGTTCATCCGCAAAATGGCCCGCGCGAACCGCGTCGCCCAGAAGAACAAGGACGCGCTGAGTCTCGACATCTGCAAGAAGTTCACCGAGTTGCCGTCCTACGCCGCCGCGAAAACGGTCATGTGGTACGTCGATGCCGGGAGCGAGGTGCGCACGCGGCACACGCTGCCGGAAGCCCTCACGCACGGCTATCGCGTGGTCGTCCCGTGGTGCGTCGTCGAGACCAACGAACTCGAATTGTTCTGGCTCGAAGACATGAGCGAGTTGGTGGAAGGCGCGTACAAGATTCTGGAGCCGAAGGAGGACCTGCGCGGCCTGCCGCAGAAAAAGGTCCAGCCCGACGAACTCGACCTCGTGATGGTGCCGGGCACCGCGTTCGACGCGCGCGGCGGGCGCATGGGTCAGGGCAAGGGGTACTACGACCGCCTCCTGTCGCACGCCCGGCCCGACGCGCCGCTCGTGGCCCTATCATTTGAGTGCCAAATCTTTGAAGAGATTCCGGTCGCGGGTCACGACGTGTTCATGGACTTGGTGCTGACCGAGACACGCACCATCACCGGCAAGGGGCGGCGCTAGCTGGAGCGCGGGCTTCCAGCCCGCTCTTCGCGTGCCGTCAAGAGCGGGCCGAAAGCCCGCGCTCCAGAAACCGCTTCCCTCGCCCGCTCGCCCGCGATATCCTCAAACGCAGTTCCAACTTTCCCCTCCTCCCGGACGCGGCTCACCCGCCGCGCCCACCCTGCACCGGGAGCCTCTCCCATGTTGAACCGGACTCGCCGCGAACTGTTCGCGGACATCGGCAAGGGCATGATCGCCGCGAGCGTCGGCACGGCGTTCGCCGCGGACCTCGGGTTCGGCACCGCGTTCGCCGCCGAAGAATCCACCCGCCTCACGTTCGGCGACCTCGACCCGCTCGTGAACTTCCTGCAAGAGACGCCGCCGGACAAGCTCGTCGCGGGGGTCGTGGCGAAGCTCAAGTCCGGCACCGAACTGAAGCAACTCGTCGCGGCGGCGGCACTCACCAACGCCCGCGCGTTCGGCGGCGAAGACTACATCGGCTTCCACACGCTGATGGCGCTCGCCCCGGCGTATCAGATGTCGCAGGAGGAGCCGAAAGCCGAACTGAAGCCGCTCGCGGTGCTGAAGGTTCTGCACCGCAACGCTTCGCGCCTGAAGGATTGGGGGAACGCGAAGGAGACGCTGAAGCCGGTCAAGCCGGTGGAACTGGCGACCGACCGGCGCGGCGGCGAACACCTCCGCGACGCCGCCCGCAAGCACGACATGGCCGCCGCGGAGGGCATCTTCGCGAACATCTGCGCCGCCGGCACGCCGGAACACGCGCTGAACGAACTCATGGTCGAGGTGGACGACGCGACCGAGGTTCACCGCGTCGTGCTGGTGTCGCGGGCGTGGGACTTGACGCGGTTCGTCGGCACCGAGCGCGCGGCCACGATGCTTCGCCAGTCGGTTCACTACTGCGTGAACGGCGAGAAGAATCAGAACCAGGCGAAGTACAACGCCCCGATCCGCGAGTTGCTCCCGAAGTTGCTCGACACCCACAAGTTGCACGACGAGCGCAAACAGCGTGAGGCCGACGACGAGTGGACACCGGCGTTCGCGGAGGTGCTGTTTAATGCGAGCGCCGCCGACGCCGCGGGCGCGGTGGCCGCGGCGATCGCGGACGGCATCAGCGCCAACGCCATCGGCGAGGCGCTGTCGCTGGCCGCGAACCAACTGATCCTGCGCGACGAGGGGCGGCCGAAGGCGGGGGCGTCCGCGGGCAAGCCGGAAGGCAGCATCCACGGCGACTCGGTCGGCGTCCACTCGTGCGACACGATCCACGCGTGGCGGAACCTCGCGAGCATCGGCGACCGCCGCACGCGGGTCACGAGCCTGATCCTCGCGGGCTACCAGGTGGGCCGCGACCGCACGAGCCGCGGTGAGTTCCTGAAGTGGGATGCCTACCCGCGAGCCGACCACGCGGAGAAGGTGAAGGGGTTGCCGGCCGACGGGCTGATGAAGGAACTGGACGGCGCGATTCGCGACAAGGATCAGGCGCGGGCCGCGGCGCTCACCGCCCGCATCGGCGCGGAGAAGGCCGCGCCCGCGAAGGACGTGTTCGCGCTGTTCCGCGGGTACGCGGTCAGCGAGGACGGCGCGCTGCACGCGGAGAAGTTCTACGCGACCGCGACCGACGAGTTCGCGCGGGCGCGGTCGGCGGGCGCGTGGCGGCAACTGATCGCGCTGTCCCGCGTGACCGCAAGCGCCTACGGTTACGCCGCCCCGGCGCACAAGCAGGCGTGCGAACTGCTGAAGGGGTGAGGTCCGTCTTTAGTCTTGTGGCACAGGCTTCCAGCCTGTGTTCGGGAAGTGATCCAAACACAGGCTGGAAGCCTGTGCCACAAGAGAAAGCCAAGACCCACTTCCAGCAGGTCAGTGGTTCAAGAACTTCACGTCGCGGACGTTCTGCTCCGCGACGGCGCGCGTGATCTTCCCCGCGCGCAGCAGCACCCGCACCGACTCGTCGCACGTGTACATCCCGTCGTCGCGGCCGGTCAGGATGTAGTTGTCGATGCTCTCGACCTTCCCCGTCCGGATCGCGCTCGCGATCGGGTGCGTGTTCCACATTACTTCGAGCGCCAGATGTCGCTTCTGCGTCTTCTGAACGCTGGGAAGGAGCCGCTGGCTAACGATCGCGCGCAGGCTCATCGCGAGCTGCGACCGCACCGCCGACTGCGCGTCCGTCGGGAACAGGTCCGGGAACCGCGTCACCGCGCCCTTCGCGTCGCGCGTGTGCAGCGTGCTGAACACCAGGTGACCCGTCTCGGCCGCGGAGAGCGCCATCTGCGCCGTCTCCCGGTCGCGAATCTCGCCGACCAGAATCACGTCCGGGTCTTGCCGCAAGCCGTACTTCAGCCCGTCCGCGAACGAGAGTACGTCGCCGCCGACTTCGCGCTGCGTAACCACCG
>CANLGS010000591.1 GCA_947490035.1 Gemmataceae bacterium | reverse complement strand
ATCAACACCACTTGGGACGTAGAGCGGCGGACCGAACACCGCGCGGCCGCGCGTGAACGGGCGCGGGACGGCGAACCGGTCCCAACTCCGCGCCCGCCAGGGGCGGTCGTACCCGTACCCGATGCACACGACCGGTCGGCCCATGCGCGAGGCCAGGAACATCGCGCCCAGCGCCATCTCGCGCCGCGGCCCTTTGGGGCCGTCGGGGGTGAGGTTGATGTGGCGGCGGTCGATGCGGAGCAGTTGGCGGAGCGCCCCGCGCGCCCCGTGCGTCGTCGAACCGCGGGCCACACTCCAGCCGAGGTGGCGCATGGCGCGGGCAAGAATCTCCCCGTCCCCGTGTTCGCTCACGAGGGCCACCATCTGTTTCGCGCCGCGAAGAACCACCGGCATGAACAGGTGGTCGTGCCAGCCGAGGTAGACGTTCCAGCTCGCGCAGAGCGGGTGAACGGGGTCCGCGGTAGGGTCGAAGTATACGGCCCGCCAGTCGATCGTCCGCCGCAGTGCGCCCGCGGCCGTCGCCGCGCAGAGGCCGGCGACGCGCTGGACGAACAGGCCTTTGAGTTTCATGCCCCACCCGTTCGTGTACATTCCCTCCATCTGAATCGGGCGTTCGGGTGTTGGGAGTGCAGTTTTTCCGACCGGGTCGGCCGGCGGGACGAGTGGCCGAACCGTCACGAACCGGACGACGGCTTCAGTTTCGGCGCGAACGCCCGCCGCATCTTCGCGACCTTCGGCCCGACGACCATCTGACAGTAACCCCGCTCCGGGTTCGCGCCGTAGTAGCCCTGGTGGTAGTCCTCCGCCTTGAAGAACTCGCCCGCGAGTTCAACCTGCGTCACGACGGGGTTCGCGAACGCCCGCGCCGCGGTCAGTTCCGCGACGACAGCGACGGCGGTCGCCTTCTGTTCGGCCGACTGGTAGAAGATCGCGGAGCGGTACTGCGTGCCGACATCATTCCCCTGCCGGTTGCGCGTGGTCGGGTCGTGAACCGCGAAGAACACTTCCAGCAACTCGCGGAAGCTGACGACGGCCGGGTCGAAGGTGACGCGAACCACCTCCGCGTGCCCGGTGTACCCGCCGCAGACGGCGTCGTAGGTCGGGTTCAGGACGGTACCGCCGGCGTACCCGGATTCGACGGCATCCACGCCCTTCAGTTGCTCGAACACGGCGTCCAGACACCAGAAGCAGCCGCCGCCGAGGGTCGCGGTCTCGCGCTGTTGATCGGTCACGATGGATTCTCCTGTTCGGGCGAGAAGTGTATGAATGATACGTGAGATGCGGCGCCGCCGTGTCTGGTGACGCGCGGGTACGGGATTCAGTATGTGAACGTGGAACGCGACGACGAACAGACCGGGCCGGCGACACCCGAGGCCGACCGGATTGTGGCCGAGGTGCTCGCCGGCGACACGCCGGCGTTCGCCGGGCTGGTGCGCCTCTATCAGGAGAGCGTCTGGCGCATCGCCGCCGCCATGCTCCGCGACCGCGACGCGACCGCGAACCTCGTCCAGCAAGTGTTCGTGGACGCCTACTTTCACCTCGATCAGTACGCCCCCGGCACGGACTTCGGCGCGTGGATTCGCACGGTGGCGCGGAACCGGCTTCGCAAGGAGTTGCGCACCGCGGGGCGCGAGGACCGGCGCCTGGCCGTGTACCGCGAGCGGCTGGCCGAGCGCCTCCGGGCCGAAGCCGGTTCGACACGCGACGACTCGGACGCCTACGTCGCGGCCCTCCGCGGCTGCCGCGAGTCGCTGCCGCCGCGCGACGCGGTGCTGGTGAAACTGCGGTACGAGAAGGGTTTGTCCTTCGAGGCGATTGCCGCGAAGCAGGCCCAGACGCCCGAAGCCGTGCAGCGGATGATTTCGCGCATCCGCTTCCGGCTCCGCGAGTGCATCCAGAACAAGTTGAACGACACATGAGCCGCACCGCCGAACTCACCCTCGAGCTGCTCGACGGCACCGCGCGCGAGGCCGACCTGCGCGAACTCGACGCGCTCCTCGCCGACCCGCACGCGGAAGAAGAACACCTCGCGCTGCTCGCACTCGAAGCCGAACTCCGCGGGCTGCGCGCCGACTTCGACCTGACCGACGCCACGCTTGCGGCAGTGCGGGACGCGCAGGCCGAGCGCACCGCCGATGCCGTGATGAGCGAGATCGCCGACTCCGCGCCGCCCGCGTGGGCGCGGCGCGCAACGCCGGCCCGCGTCGAACCGCCCGCGCGTCGCAAGTGGGCCGGGCTGGTCGCCCTCGTCGGCTGCGCCGCGGCGGTGCTGCTCGCGGTGTGGCTCGGATCGACGCCCGGCGACGGTCCCGCGCCCGACGTGCGCGGCGTTCCGGCTTCGGCCCCGCGGGCGTTTGCCAAACTGTCGCGGAAGGCCGGCTGCGTCGAAGTGATGTCGCCGACCGGGGTCGCGATCCCGACCGAAGAGGGCGGCGACCTGCCCGCCGGGTTCACGCTCCGCACCGGCGGCGACGACAGCCTCGCCGTCATCGACCTGCTTTCGGACAACTCGCGGTTCGAGATCGAACCGGACTCCGAAGTGCGCTTCCGCGACGGCGCGCCGGAGAACGCGAGCCAGCCGCAACTGTTCCTCGCCGCGGGGCAACTCACGGCCGCCATCACCGCCCGCCCCGACGACCGGCCGATGGTGGTCGGCACGCCGGTCGCGGAGGTGTTCGCGCGCGGCGGCGGGCTGTTCGTGGTGTCGTCGGCCGGTCCCGATTCGGCCCGCGTGGATATCAAGCGCGGGAAGGTCGAACTGGTCCGCACGACCGTGCCCAAGCCGGTCCCCGTCGGCGTCGGTTCGGCGGTCGTCACCGCCGGCTTCGATAAGGTGCAGATCGAACAGTCGGTCGTGGTGGACCGCATCGCGAAGCGGACGCTGGCGGCGCCGGGGACGCGTGACGTGACCTTCTCGCCCGACGGCGCCGAGGTGTGGCTCGCGAACGGTCGGTCGTTCACCCGCTGGAGCGCGACCGGCGCCGCCGAGACGAGCTTCTACCGGAAGGGCAATGAGGGAACCGCGGCGTTCAGCCGGAACAAGCAGCACCTCGCCGCGTTCCGCGGCGGGCCGGACGACCGCGTTCTCCTCCGCACGCTGCCCGACGGCGGCGAACACGCGGCGGTCAACGTGCGGCCGAACGAGACCCGGTTCTGGACCGTCGCCCCGGACGCGTCGTGGGTCGCGCTGGTCGAACCGAAGCCGAACAAGCGGGTGCGAGTCCTCGACGCCACCACCGGCGACGAACGCTTCCACCGTGATTTCGAGGACGTGATCGGGTGCATCGCGGCCAGCCCCGACGCGAAGGTGCTCGCCGTCGGGTTGAACGACCTCGGCCGCGGCGCGAACAACAAGGTGGTGCTGGTGGACGCCGCGACCGGCGACCGGCTGTCCGCGCTGCCGACCCAGAAGAAGGCGCTGACCGCGATGGCGTACTCCGACGACGGCCGGCTGCTCGCGCTCGGGTTCAACGGCGCGATCCAGGTGTGGGACGTGCGGAGCCGCGAACTGCTCCGCTCGATCACCGGGTTCGAGCGGTCGCTGACGTGCCTCGCGTTCGCGCCCGACGGCAAGCGCCTCGCGGCCGGCACGCAGGACGGGTACGTGTGGCTGTGGCACACCGCTACCGGCGCCCAGACGCAGCTCATCGAGACCGGCGGCCGCGCCGTCCGGGTGATCGCGTTCCACCCGACCGGCAAGCAACTCGCGACGGT
>CANLGS010000590.1 GCA_947490035.1 Gemmataceae bacterium | reverse complement strand
GTTCGCCGATGAGGTCCGTGCGGCCCATGCGGGCGACCGCGTCGGCGGCCCGCTTCGCCACCGCGGGGAACGGGTAGCGCAGCCCCATCACGAGAATGTCGGTGTAGTCCTTCTCGCGGCGCACCTTGAGCGCGTCAACGGCCGCGTTCCGCACTTCGTCCTCGGCGGTGAAGATGGCGAGCTTCGCGAGCGCCCGCGTTGCTTCGACGTGCGGGATCGCCGTGAGGTACTTCACCAGCCCGGCACGCATCTCCACCGGCTCCGGCGCGAGCATCTGCATGAGCGCCCCGATGCGCGCGAGCGTCACGTGTTCCGCGAGCGCCTTGTCGCTCTTGGAGCGAGCCGCGTCTTCGTTGTCGCAGAGATTCGCGAAGAGCAACCAGAAATTCTGTGGAGTGGTGCGCCCGACTCGGAGAGCGTTGCCCGGGACAGGCTGACCACCGGGGTTCGGAGCGTTGAATTGAGTGCTGTTCACAACCGGAAGGATGCCTCCGTTGCCGGGCAGCGCCTGGCGCACCGTCGCGACGGCTTGCGCGAATAGTTTGCTGCGCTCGGCGGAGGTGCGGCAGTCGTCGCCCATCGCGAACGGCAGCCCGGCGAGGTCGGGGCGGTTCTCGAGCAGCGCGGCCATGAACGCGTCGGTCTTCTTCGCGTTCAGGTGGTTGATCTTCGCGAGCTGGTGCGCGGCCTGTTCGGTCAACTTGCCGTTCGCGGGCAGCGTTTCCGGGCGCGCCTCGAACTCGGCTTCCGGCACCTTCGCGAGGTCGTCCGTGAGGAGCGGCCCGCGAACCGGCGAAGCCTTCGGCGCGACCGGCAGCAGTTCCTTCACCGGCGCGTTCGGCTCGATCTTGAAGTTGAACCGCTGCGCCGCGGGAAGCGATTGGATCATCTGCGGGTTCGCCGGGAACACCTGCGGCAGCGTTGGCGGCTGAACGAATTGCGGTTCGGGCGGCAGCGGCGGCAACTCCGGCAACGTCGGGAAGGTGTTGGGCGGCGCAGGCGGTGCCCCGAACTGTTGGGCGAATGCGTTCCCCGACAGCGCCAGCGCGACGGCAAGTGCCGCGGCGAACCGCGGACCCCGGTAGCCGGCCATGACGTGTCCCTCCTGGAGTAAGTACACCACCCCCGCCCCGACGCGGGCGCTGAGGCGGGACGATCTTACTCACAACGGAACGGCGGTCACAAGCCGGGTTCGAGCAGGCGGCGTGGCCCTGGAAGGGCCAACGCCAAGAGGAGCGGCGCATCACCCAATGGGCTGCCAGCAGTCGAGCAGCTTGGCGGCGCTCGCCGGGCCGTCGGAGCCGACGGCGTACTTCTCCGGCTGCTGCGGGGCGTGTTCCGCGGCGGCGATGATCGGGTCCATGATCTCCCACGCGCGCTCGATCTCGTCGGCGCGCATGAACAGCGACGCCTCGCCCTGAATGGCGTCGAGCAGCAACCGCTCGTAGGCCTCCGGGATCGCCTGGTCGGGGAACGCCTTCTTGTAGTCGAACGTCAGGTCGTGCGGCTTCAGCGACACGCCGTCCACGTCGGGCACCTTGGTCTGGAAGTTGATCGAGATGGACTCGTTCGGCTGGATCACCATCCGCAGCCGGTTGCACTGGAGCATCTGCCCCGGCGGGAGCGGGAACATGAGCCGGGCCGGGCACTTGAACTGGATCAGCACCTCGCTGTAGCGGTTCTTCAGCCCCTTGCCGCTGCGCAGGTAGAACGGCACGCCGTGCCACCGGCGGTTGTCCAGTTCCAGTTTGACCGCCGCGTAGGTCGGCGTGTTCGACTTGGGGTTCACGCCCTTGACGTTCAGGTAGCCGTCGTACTGGCCCAGCGCCGTCACCTTCGGGGCGTCCGCTTCCGAGTGGACCCGCACGGTCGAGAGCACCTTCATCTTCTCGTTCCGCAGGTTCTCCGCGGTGTACTTGTTCGGGTCTTCCATCGCCACCATCGTCATGATCTGGAGCAGGTGGTTCTGGATCATGTCGCGCATCACGCCGCTGCCGTCGTAGTAGTCGCCGCGACCTTCCACCGTGACCTTCTCGGCCACGGTGATCTGGACGTGATCGACGTATTGCGCGTTCCACAGCGGCTCGAACAGCGTGTTGGCGAACCGGAACACGAGGATGTTCTGGACCGTGTCTTTCCCGAGGTAGTGGTCGATGCGGTAGAGCTGGCTTTCGTCCCAGTGCTTGTGCATCGTGTCGTTCAGCGCCTTCGCGGTGGCGAGGTTGGTGCCGAACGGCTTCTCGATGATAAGGCGGCGGTGCGCCGCGTCGCCCGTGTTCAACCCCTCCTCGGCCATCGCCGAACTGATCGCGGAGTAGTACTTCGGGGCCATCGAGAAGTAGTACAGGCGGCGCGCGTCCGGGTTGGTTTCGTTCGCCTTGAACCACTCCGCGAGCGCCTTGCACCCGCCCGGTTGCGTGGCGTCGGTGCTGACGTAGTGAATGCGCTTGGCGAACTCGGCCCACTTGGCCGCGTCGAACTGACTGCCGGGAAGGATGCCCTTCACTTTCGGCTCGAGTTCGGCGCGGTAGTCCGCGTCCGCGTAGGCGGTGCGGGCGACGCCGACGATCCGCGCGTCCGGCGGCAACTTGCCCTTTTGCGCGAGGTTGAACAGCGCTGGGATCAGCTTCCGCCAGGTGAGGTCACCGGAGGCGCCGAAGATGACGACGGTGAGTGGCTGTGCCATGTGCGGCCCGTGTGCGTGAGGGTGTGCGGATGGGACCGAGGATATGGTACTGTGCGAGCGGGCAGTGGGCAGAAGATAGTGGGCAGAAAGCAGAAAGAGCGGAAGCGTCGCGGTGCGTTCTTCGCACCGCGCGCCGGTATCGCCAACACCGGGCGTTGCCCGGTGCTAAGAAGTGCCACCCTCATGGCTTCCAAGGTGAGGAACCGCGATTTTCAAAGGGTTTCGTCATCGGAATGGCACTCCATGTGCAGATTGCCAATGCCGAATCTCGAAAACCTATGGAAAACAAGGCATTTCACACCTTGGAAGCCATGGTGCCACCCTTCAAAGCGAATGCAGGCTGTAAGCCTGAGACTTCTCAGCACCGGGCAACGCCCGGTGTTGGCGATACCGGCGCGCGATGCAGACTTCAATTCGGGCTGAAGTCGAACTTGGCGGCGTTCTCGCGGCCGAGCGGGTCGTGGACGAACTTGCGGAAGCAGTTAGGGCACAGGTCGAACCGCATCTTCTTGCACGTCGGCAACGGCTGCGGCGGCTCGTCGCCGTCCTCCAGGTCGTTCAGCATCCGGGCCATCTCTTCGACGTGATCGGTTTCCAGGTCGTCGTCGGTCAGTGCGGTCGCGGCCGCGAACGCTTCCATCTTCAGTACGTATCGTTCGGCCCCATCCTGGGTCATGTCCTTGCCACAGATGTCGCAGGAGAAGTGCATCATGACCGTCGAATCCTCGATGTGTCACGGAACCGCGGCGCCCGACCGGAGAGGGGGCGGGGCGAGCGGTGGCGGTCGAGCAAGTCCCCTGAGGAGCAACCGCCGCATAAGCTCGTATACTCCACAACTCGCAGTTTCACGACGCGCTGTCAATCGGAATTGTCCGCACAATCCGGGCAAACCTCATGCGCGGTTTCCGGCAAGAAAGTGCTCACCTTCGACAAGTTTTTCATGGACCGCGGCGCCGTTTTGTGCTGCGAGCTTCCCCGAAGGCCGTGCGACCGCAGTCGCACGGCTTGCTGCCTTCTGATCTCTGTCCTCTG
>CANLGS010000589.1 GCA_947490035.1 Gemmataceae bacterium | reverse complement strand
GAGGACAGAGGACAGAGGACAGAGGACAGAGGACAGAGGACAGAGGACAGAGGACAGAGGACAGAGGACAGAGGACAGAGGACAGAGGACAGAGGACAGAGGACAGTTTAGCGTCGAACCCGGAGGGGTCGGCTATCCCTGTCGGGCCGGCAGCTTCTGGGCGCTGTTGGCGGTGGCGTCGTACTTGTCCTTCGCGTCCGCGTCGGGCACCAGTTCCAGATAGATGTCGGTCGCGGGGATGTCGTACCACGCGCCGTCGGCGAAATCCACGATCGCCTTGCCGCCGTAGTTCACCGTGACCACGCGACCGATCTTGCCGACGAACCGCTCGTACTGCGCGTGACCGGGCTTCACGCGGACGTACTTGTCCGTCCACGTGCGCTTCAACGCTTCGGCTTCGTCGTAGGTGGGGAATCGCATGGTTTTTCCGGGAGTGTAGTCATCACGCTCCGCGTGATGTTACGAGACCAAGCGAATAACAGTTGAATCCATCCGCGCTGGAGAGCCGACATCACGCGGAGCGTGATGGCTACACTCAAGACCTCACCCCCGGAATGCCTTCGGGCCGTGCGCCGGCGGGTCGAAGTCCAGCGCCTTCAGGAACCGCAGCGCGTCGGCGGCGCCGTACTCGCGGTCCATGCCGGGGTCGTGCCAGTCTACCGACAAGGGGCCGTCGTAGCCGATGGCGTTCAGCGCGCGGATGATCGCGGGCCAGTCGATGCCGCCGTGACCGGGCGAGCGGAACTGCCACCCGGCTCGCGGGTCGCCGCTCGGCCAGTAACCCGCCAGCACGCCGGCGCGCCCGTTCAGTGTCAGTTGCGCGTCCTTGATATGCACATGATAGATGCGGTCCGGGAACCGGCGCAAGAACTCCACCGGATCGACACCCTGCCAGTGCAAATGACTCGGGTCGAACGTGAAGCCGAAGTCTTCGCGCCCGTCCAGCGCGTCGATGACAAGTTCCGCGGAGTACAGGTCGAACGCGAGCTGCCCCGGATGCACCTCGCACGCGAACCTTACTCCCGCTTCGCGGGCCGCGTCGAGGATCGGCGTCCACTGGCGCACGAACTGGCGCATCGCGTCCGCGACGATGTCCTGCTTCGGCGCCGGATAACCCGCGACGTAGCTCCAGATGGGCGACCCAGTGAACCCGCTTACGACGCCGGCGCCGAGCCGCTCCGCTAACCGGAACGTGGCCTTCATCTCCTCCGCGGCGCGCTGCTGCACGCCGGCGGGGTTACCGTCGCCCCACACGTAATCGGGGAGAAGTGCCTGGTGCCGCTTGTCGATGGTGTCGGACACCGCTTGCCCGACCTTGTGGTTCGCGATGACCGGCACTTGCAGGTCGTGCCGCGCGAGCAGGTCGAGGCGCGCCGGGGAATAGCCATCATCGGAGAGGCCGCGCTGCACTTCGAGGTGATCGCCCCAGCAGCACAGTTCGAAGCCGGCGTAGCCCCACCCGGCCGCTTTGGTCGCGAGCGAATCGAGCGCGAGGTCGGCCCAAGGGCCGCTGAACAGGAGGATCGGTCTTCCCATGACACCCCCAAGACAAAGACGGAAGACGGATTAGCCACAAAAAAGCACAAAGGACACAAAGGCGAAGAGCCGCAGATGACGCAGACGGACGCAGATTAGAGGCAAGAGACCGAGTTCTTCAAAACACTCTTCCTTCTTGTCTTGATCTGCGTCCGTCCGCGTCATCTGCGGCTCTTCGCCTTTGTGTCCTTTGTGGCTAATCCGTCTTCTGATTTACTTTCGACACCTTACCCCAGCGGCACGTCGTCCGCGGGCTTCGGCTTCGGCGCCTCCGGCGCCTCCGGCTGCGGCAGCGACAGCGACCGCTCGATCTTCGGCTCCGGGGGCGGCGGAGGAGGGCTGACCACCACCGGCGGCAGCGGGCTGATCGGAATCGGCGTGCTGACGACCACCGGCGGCGGAGGCGCCGGCGGGCTGAACGGCAACGTCGCCGGTGCGGGCGGCGGCGTGTACACCACCGGCGGCGGCGACACTGCGGGCTTGTTCAGCAGACCGCTGCCGAGCGGAACCGTGCCGTCGGCCGGCGCGGGCGCCGGGGCGGGTGCCAGTTTCGGCGGCGCCAGCGGCGCCTCCGGCTCGTCGTCCTCGAACACCTCGTCCAGTTCCGCCTCGTCCACCTTCTTCCGCATCAGGAAGTAGATCATCGTCGCGGACGACCAGAAGAAGCTGTAGCTGAAGCCGAGCATCATAAGGAACGCGAGCGTCAGCCAGAAGCACACGATCCCGGCGCCCCACGTGTTGTACCACCAGTACTCGCGTTTGTTCGCGTCGTAGGTCTCCCGGTTCGCCGGCTCGTACTTGTACACCTCGCGCACCTTCTTCGAGTCGTCGAGCGTCTCCTTGCCGTCGCGGTCGAGCTTCACCCACCCGCCCTTCACTTCATAGGGACTGTCCTTCGTCAACAGCTCCTTCCAGCCGAACGACTCCGGGGCGTAGATGAACAGGTACTCGGGTTTCCGCTCGCTCCAGACGGCACTGGCCGTGAGGCCGACGGCCCACTTGCCGACGTACACCGCGACCGACGCGAAGAACAGCACGAACAGCGTCACCGCCGCGCCGTACAACACCGCCACCAGCCAGTTCCACAGGTAATGCCACGGGGCCTGGTAGACGTAGTTCACCGAACGCGAGAGCGCGTCGAACGTGTCGCTCTGGTCGCCCTCCACGGACAGCGTGCAGTACATCATCGGGTACCCGACGAGGCCGACCAAGAACACCGTCATGATGGCCCCGCCGACGATCACGGCCGGCAGCCCGATGCCCAGCAGGAAGATGTCGCCGATGAACGGGATGAGCGCGACCAACCCGTAAACGATCAGCCCGAGCACCACCAGGCCGATGATGCCGAGCGGGACCAGCGGCGCGCCGAGGTAGCTCAGATACCGTTGTGCGACGAACTTGGTCGCCTGCTTCAGCGTGATCGGCCCCTTATTCGCAAGTTGGATGGCCGCGAGCCTCGTGATGATGCCACCACAAAAGGCCCACACCGCCACGTTCGAGAACAGGATCAGGAACAGGTACAGCCGCGTCAGCGGGCTGACGCCGGGCGAAACGATCTTCGCCACGGGGAGCAGCAGTTTCACGAGCGGTTCGATGAGCACCGGCACGGAGCCGGTGAAGAAGTCCTCCCCTGCTTTCTTGCGGTCCGCGGCCGAACCGCCGAGCGCGTCGGTGAAGAACAGGAACGGGTTCGGCCCGCGGTACTCGTACCACGGCAGCGTGCGCAGCCGGCCGCCCGGCCCGGCCAGCGCGTCGAGCTGCTGCCATTGTTCGTAGTCCTTCTTGTACCGGTCCTTGCCGATCCGCTCGAGGTCTTCCGGCTTGTAGTTCTCGTCGTTGGCCTTCTTGCGGCCCTCGAACTCCTTGGTGAGCGCGGGGCCTCCGTACTCGGGGTCGTTCTCGGCCGGCGCCTTGTAGTAGAAGATGTTCGACAGCAGCCACCAGGAGAACGACATCAGCAGGATGCCGAGGGCGGCGACGAACAGCTTGCGCGGGTCCAGGGCGATCTGGAAGCACCGGAAGATGTTGGTCCACGGCAGCGCCGCGCGGTAACTGAACCCGCCGGAATGGTCGCGCCCGTCGGCCATGCTGACTCCTCAATGGCTGGATGTGTGTTATGAATCGCGAACCGGTGGGCGTCCGCGGGACAGGGGGAGATTGTAGTAGCGGGCAGTGGGCAGTGG
>CANLGS010000588.1 GCA_947490035.1 Gemmataceae bacterium | reverse complement strand
GTGCAGAAGCGGCTTCTGAAACTCTGGGATCTGCCAACGAACTTGTATCAAAAGATCACGCGAGGATTTCCGAAAACACCTCCGAAGACGAGCGAACCGTAAGCTACAAGAGCAAGTTCGCGCTTGGGAGGAACTCCCCATGTCGGTCGCATCTGAGAAATTGTTCGCCGATCCACTCGGGCAACCGGCATACAACCCGGACCAACCAGCGGCCGAAGTCGCGTTGGAGTTGGAGCCGTTCGACCCGCTAATCGCGGAATCGCCACTGCCCGACGATATGCGCGAGCAGATGGACGACGTTCGGTTGCTCAACGAGAAGTACAACCGCGGCGAGTTGCACGGGTTCCGCGGGAACTACGTCGTGCTATGCCACGGGCAACTGCTCGGCCACGGCCCCGATCTCTCTGCGCTTCGCAAGGAGTGGGCGCAGAAGGCAAGCGTCCCTGAATCCCGCCTCGTTGTCACGTTCGTGTACTGAAGTCATGAGTCTGCAAGCCCGGTTGACGGCGCTCGAACTCGGGCGATTCCGGTACGACGAACCGGGAACAGGCGCGCCCCGCGCGCTGCCCGCAGTCATCCTGCGCGTTCAGTTCTTTGTGCCGCTTCTGGTCGCACCTCAAGAGAAGCGCGGGCCGCTCATCTCGAATGCCGCCCTCGCGACGGCGGAGCCGTTCAGCGTCTTCCCGCGCTCGTCCTGGGAGATTCTCGAAGCCACGAACTCGTCGCCGGGCGAGCGCATCGAGTGGCTGTCTCCGCAGCCCAACTACCCGGCGCCGGTCGCGCCGTACCGGTGGCCGTTCCGCGACCGCTACCCGTTCCGGTTCGGGCGAATCTGGGCGGCCGTGTTCGATGACGTCGGCAACACGATGCGCGCGGTGCCGCTCGTCGCCCGGTTCCTCTGGGACTCACCACCAGACATTCCCGAACCACTGATCGGCGCGCAGTACAGCGTTCTGCGCGGCCGGCGGTTGACCCGTGCTCCGGCTGACGACCGACCGCAGTTCAACCAGTCGTGGTGGCTCGAAGAGGAGAAGTGGGGAACGGCGGAGTAGCGTGGCGTTTCACCCCACCGGGAGGGTCTTGCCCTTCGCCGCGAGGAGCCGCCCAAGCGCGTCGGCGCTCAGGCGCTGGTCGTCCGTCAGCAGCGAGCCGAGTTCGGTCAGCACGAACCCTTCCAGGTCGTCGCCGGCCCAGCCGTCCGCGACCAACTTCCCGCCGATGTGTTCCATCGCGCGGTCGCGGAGCTTGTCCGTGCGGCGAGTCAGCGTGCCCTCGTTCAGGTTGAATAGCTTCGCGGCTTCGCGCTGACTTAACCGGTAGCGCCAGCGGAGACCGAGCAGCAGGCGCTCGTCGTCGTCGAGCGTGCCCAGCCACTCGCGCGCCGCCGACACGAACGTCTCGTGCCACCGGTCGGCGCCGTTGGCCTTCGGGGCGTCCATCGGCAGCGCGATCTCGTCGTCGGGCAGGCTCGTCACGCCGCTGTGCTGGCGGAGCTTCGACAGGTGCCAGTTCTGGAACACGCGGATAAGCCACGGGGCCAGCGGGCGCTGGCCGTCGTAGCGGGCCAGCACCGGCAGCGTGCCCTCGCTCTCGGGCGCGATCAGGTTGCTCCAAAACTCCGTCACCGCAGTGTCCTGGCGCTCCTCGTTGCGCGGGTATAGTCGCACCGCCCGCGCCCGCAAGGCGTCCACCAGCAGGCAGTCGCTGCGCCCGGTGCGGGCGTTGAACAGCACTTCCCACGCGGCGTTCTGCCCGTCGAGGCAGCCGACGCACACCAGCCAATCGACCGCGTACAGCCCTTCAATGTACGACGACCACGACACGGGCGGCGGAGCCTTCGACAGGTAGATGCGGAACGTGCGCTGGAGGTGTGTGAGGAACGCGCCCTCGGACAGCTTCACCGCCGGCATCTGGAGCCGCGCGAAGTGGTAGAGCATCGCGACGCGGCCTTTGTCCGCGGGGGCGAGCGCCGGCAGTTCGACGGGTGAAGTCACTTGAACGATCCGATTGAGGCGGGCCTGAACACTCTTCGGCGCTGCGGGCGGCGCGGTTTCACGCGCCGGCCGGACCCGCGTCACCGCGGCGCGTAGAGCAGCACCTGGAGGTTCGACGGCGACAGTTGTTCCGTCTCCACCACGGGCGTCGGGTTCGTGCCCATGCCCAGCGGCGTCACCTTGCGGCGGGTGAAGAAGCTCAGTTTATGAACGTTCGCGGCCTTGAGGTGGTTCGCGACCACCTCGGCCTGCTTCTTGGTCAGTTCCAGCGCCGACGCGTTCGTCTGGCTCTTGTCGTTCGGGTCGAAGAACGCGACCACGACCACCTCACTGTTCGTGAACTTCCTCGCGTTGAGGAAGCTCGCGACGGCGGTCAGGTGATTTCGGCCCTCGTCGGTGAGCGTCGCGGTGTCCGGTTCAAATAAGCTCTTGGTGTGGAACGGCCAGCGCTCGCGGGCCATCGTCGGGCGCACCAGCAGCGCGACGGAGTCCTCGACGTAGCTCCGCACGAGCGGCATCTTGCCCAGCGCGTCGCTGCCCTGCTTCACCGACTTGAGCGTGTCGCGGCCGTCGGCGACCAGCCCGCGGAGGTTGCCCATCTCGTTTTCCATCGTGCCGACGGCCTTGTCCGCGCGCGTGACCAGTTTGCGCAGGTCGCCGAGCGTACCGCGAGCGTCCTCGTACAGGTCGTCGTCGCGGACGAGCTTCGCGAGCGTGCCGTTGCTCTCCTCGACGCTCTTAATTAGGCTCTTCGCGGCGATTACGGTTTCCCGCGACTCCGCCGCGAGTAACTTCACCTCGGCCGCGGTGCCCTTCGCCTCTTTCGCCAGGTCGCGCACCTCGGCGACCGCTTCTTCGATGGCGAACGGCTTGATGCCGCGAAGCCGGCCGCCGGCCAACTCGCCCTTCTTCGGGTCGCCCGGTTGGATGCTAATGACCTTCGAGCCGAACACGCCGTTCCCGGTGATCTGTGCGGACGCATCCGAGTAGAGCCGGCCCGCGAACTTCGCCTGCACGCGCATGCGAATGGTGACCTCGGCGTTCGGGCCGTCGTGATCGGGATATTCGACCGCGACCACCTGACCCGCGTCCACGCCGCGGATGCGCACCGGCGTGCCCGGCGCGATGTCGTGCGCTTCCGGAAAGTCGGCCGTCACTTCGACGGTGTCCGCCCACATGCCTTGCTTGTCGGCGATGCGCGCGATGCCGTAGCCGCCCAGCCCGAGCGCGGCGACGACGACCAACCCCAACCCGATCGCTTGCCAGCGGGACAGCGATTGCGACACGGCACGGCCCTCGGAGAAGTTCGCTTCGCGACATTATACTCTTCGCTGGAGAGCGCGCCGGATTAACCTTCCGTGCCCGATGAACGGGAATTGGCACCGCGTTCGCATGGATTCCGCCGTGGTTCTGGGAACCGAGTTCAAACGGGAGATACCAATGCGACTTATCAGCGGGCTATTCCTGGTCGCTCTGATCACGGTAGCCGCCCTGCTCACGTATGAGAACAACACCGTCACGCGCGTGAACGCCTGGACGTGGAACGCGGACGTGCCGCTGCCCGTGCTGGTCGGCGGCGTGTACCTCCTCGGCATGGTCAGCGGTTGGTGGATGGTCGGCCTGTTGAAGCGGTCGTGGCAGCGGGTGACCGAACCCGACCGCGCCGCGGTGTAGAAAAATGAATGGCCCGCTGATGACGCAGATGGGAGCGCGGATGAAATCAGATCAGACCAAATC
>CANLGS010000587.1 GCA_947490035.1 Gemmataceae bacterium | reverse complement strand
GACCGGCGCGCCTGGCCGTTCTTCGTTACACCGGCAAGCCGGGCGCACCGGTGCTGGGCTTGGTGGGGAAGGGCGTCACGTTCGACAGCGGCGGGCTGTCGCTCAAGCCGACCGACGGCATGGTGGACATGAAGTGCGACATGGCCGGGGCCGCCGCGGTCCTCGCCGGCGTGCAGGCGGTCGCGGAGATGAAACTTCCCGTGAACGTACTGGGCGTTCTCGCGCTGGTTGAGAACATGCCGAGCGGCAACGCGCTGAAGCTCGGCGACGTGCTGACCGCGCGCAACGGCAAGACCATCGAAGTGCTGAACACCGATGCTGAAGGAAGATTGATCCTCGCGGACGCGCTGTGCTTCGCATCGGAGCAGACGAAGTTCCTGGTCAACTTCGCGACACTGACGGGCGCGTGTCTGGTCGCGCTCGGCACCGAGACATCGGGCCTGATGACCAACAACGACGCCTGGGGCGAACAGATTTTCGCCGCGATCACGCGCGCCGGCGAGCGCGCGTGGAAGTTGCCGATGGACGCGAGCTACGACGCGCTCATCAAGAGCAAGGTCGCGGACATGCGGAACACCGGCGGCGGGCGCTGGGGCGGCGCCATCGCGGGCGGGAAGTTCCTGGAGCAGTTCGTCGGCGACGCGAAGTGGGTTCACATGGACATCGCCGGCCCCGCGTTCGCGGAGGGCGAGACCGCGGCGCTCGACGCCGGCGGCACCGGGTGCATGGTGCGGGCGATTGTCGAGATGGCACGCGGGTTTACTGGGTAGGTGCCGCTTGCCGAGCGGCACGGGCTAACCTGAGAAACGGACATCCGCGAAACGATACGCGTTGTGCAGCCGTGCCGCTCGGCAAGCGGCACCTACTCACTTCCCAATCGTCAGTTCCACCCGGTACAGGCTTTTGCCCGCGGTCACGTACAGCGTCTTCTTGTCCTTCCCCGCGAAGCAGCAGTTGTTCGGGTCTTCCGGCGTCGGCAGGAACGCGACCTTCTTCCCCTCGGCGCTGAAGAAGTACACGCCGCCCGCGGCCTTGCTGCCGGCTGTCGCGACGATGGTGCCGTCGCTCGCGACCGTCATGCCGTCGATGCCGCGCTCCTTGCCGAAGTCGTGCAGCACCTTCCGCGCGCCGACCGTGCCGTCGTCCTTCAGCGGGTACGCGACCAGCGCGCGCGAGCCTTTCGGGTCGCTCGCGAAGTCGGACACGTATAGCGTCTTGCCGTCCGGCGAGATGACCAGGCCGTTCGGCCGCATCACGTCCTTGATGACTCGCGTCACCTTGCCGTCCGCGTCGATGCGGTACACCGATTCGTGGTCGAGTTCGCGCTTCTCGTCGCCGACGTATCGCGGATCGCTGAAGTAGATGCGGCCCTTGCTGTCGAGCGTGAGGTCGTTGGGCGAGTTGAATTTCATCCCCTCGAATTTGTCCGCGAGTGACTTCACGGTGCCGTCTTTCTCGGTGACGGAGATGCGCCGCCCGCCGCCGGTGTTGGCGCCCTCGCACGCGATGAGCCGGCCCTTCGCGTCGAACTTCAGCCCGTTGGTGCGCCCGCCGGGGTCGCGGAACGCGGTGGTCTTGCCGGTCTTCGGGTCGAACTTCATGACGCGGTTGCCGATGTCGGAGAAGTACACGCAGCCGTCTGGCCCTTCGACCGGTCCTTCGGTGAACTCGCCTTCCGACCAGAGCTTTTCGAGCTTCGCGCCATCGGCGACAAACGACTTCTCTTCGGCGCCGGGGGCGAGGAGCAGCGCGAATGCAATGGCGGCGAACATGGTGTGGCCTCGGTCAAATGCGCGTGATTGTAAAATGTTCCACGTGGAACGTCGGCGGACGTTTGAATGTCGGCGCCAGGTGGCGCCGACGTGCGCTACTTCTTTTTGGGGAACTGCCAGTTCTCGTCGAACAGGCCAGCGGCGACGACCTCATACGCGGCGGGGTCTTTGTCGGTCGGCGTCGGCTTGATGACGGCCCAGTCGCCGAGTCGCGGGTACAGCAGCGCGTTGGTGCCCTTCAGGTCCGCTTCCTTGAACGTGTGCCCGCTGTTGATGACCACGTAGCTCGTGTAATTGGTCAAAGGGTTCGGGTAGATCAGCACGGGAATATGCGTCTTCGGATCATACTTGACACCGTTGACGACCAATTCCTCTTTTGTCCAGGTGATTGGCAGCTTCGGCAGCGCCTTCGCGATGACCGGGTTCGTGTCCGGGTTGCCGAAGAGTACGAGGTTGGTACTCCCCTTCGTGTTGTAATCTTCTGCCTTTAACATGGGCAGCGCACTGCGGAAGTACCTGTCCCAGATGCCGGCGAATTGCTTGAGCGCCGCCGCGGGGTAGTCGCCACGTTCGGCCGGCGCAACGACGAAGAACGGGCCCAGGAAGGCGTCATCGATTGGACCGTGTAAACCGATCACTTTCGCCAACCCGGTCGGGCGCTCTTTGCTCGCCGTCCATTTGCCGTCGCGTTTGAGGTATACGAACGGCGCTTCGGTTAGCTTCAATTCTTGGTCGTCGATGGTGATTGTCACAGTCGATTTCGGCGGTACGACGAGCGGCGGTGCGTGGAACTGTGCGACGTTCGTTGTCTGCACGCGCCCGCCTGCGGGCCCACTTTGATAATCGATAACGGCCTTCTCGTACTGCCGTTCGAGTTGACGAATCTTTACCGAGCGCGTACCAGGGTAGCGCGGCGTATAGGTCACGAAATGGACGTGTTCCTCGGATCGCTCACGGCCCTTGTCTGCATACTTGCGGTACTCCGTTTCCGCTTTTTCTTGCCAGTCTTTCGGCATTTGGTGTTCGAGTCCGGGGGCGATAAGGTGTGTGAAGTTCACCTTCTCTTTGAAGCCCTTCAGTGCGTTCTCGATGTTGTCGGCAGCCTTTTTCTGCGCGTCCTTTTCGCCGCTGTACGCGACAACCGGCACGTTGAAGGCGTTCTCCGTGTAGTTCACCGCGTCGTAAATATGGAGGCATTTCTCCTGGTAGTCGGGGAGTTGCTTCGGCAGGTTCGCGATGTAACCGTGCGTGGCTGTGAAGCCTGCACCGGGACCGATTACACAGAACTCGGACGGAGTGTGTAGCCCGATGTGCCAGGTTCCAGCACCACCCATCGAGAAACCTCGGAGAACGACACGGTCACGATCAACTGAACGAGAACTGTGCTCAAAATGGCCCCACGCCTCCCACACGTCCGTCTCACCGGCCCAGCGGTAGGCGTTGTTGCCGCGACCGTACACTTCGAGTTGCACATACCCCAAGTCTTTCGGTGCGTTACCCTGGTGTCCAGCGATGAACTTCGCCTCGGTCAGCGACCCGTCGCGGCCGTGGAGTACGATGTCGAGCCGCCATTTCTTCTTCGGGTCTTTGCCGTAGTCGGCCGGGAGCAACACCGCGTAGGGCTGAATCGATTCGTCAACCTTTGAACGGTAGGCGCGCACCACCCACTTGCCCGGTGCGTCGCGCCACACCGCTTTGCCGCCCTCGGCCTGCTTCGCGCGGGCGAGTCCCTGGTCGAGGGTGGTCAGCGCCCACTTCACGCTCGCGGCGGCGAGCCACTCCTCGAACCGCACGATGTTCTCGGCCGCCTTCAGGTAGATTTCGACCTCGATCAGCACGTCGTCCGCGGTCTTCTTTTCCTTCAGCGCCGCGACCGCCTTGCGGAGTTCTTCCGTCTTGTCCTTGATCGTCTTGAGCGCGGCCGCGTCGGGGATGAACGTCTTCGGGTCGGCCTTATTCTT
>CANLGS010000586.1 GCA_947490035.1 Gemmataceae bacterium | reverse complement strand
TGAACCCGCCGCCGCCGATGTTGCCGGCTTCGGGCCACGTCACCGCCATCGCGAACGCGGTCGCGACGGCGGCATCGACCGCGTTCCCGCCGCTCTTGAGGGCGTTCAGCCCCGCGTCGGCCGCGGGCGGCGACACGCACGCCACCACGCCGCCCTTCGACGTGACGGCTTCCGCCTTCGGCTGCGCCGACGCGGTGAGCGCGGCGAGGGTGAAGAGTGAGCAGGCGAGGAAGGTGCGGAGCATGGGAGTGCCTGATGTAGGACAGGCTGCCAGCCTGTCATTGCTGACACAGGCTGGCAGCCTGTCCTACGAAAAACACGACTACCCCGCGCGCAGCGCGACGGAGCTTTCGACGCCGAGGTTCTGGTAAATCTGCCGCGTCGCGTCCGACTTGTTGAGCGTGTAGAAGTGGATGCCGCGGACGTTGTTGTGCAACAGGTCCGCGCACTGCTCGGTCGCCCAACTGACGCCCACGCGCGCGACCGCGGCGTCGTCGCCGCAGCGGTCCACGGCGCGGATCAGCTTCGCGGGGAAGTGCGCGCCGGCAGCCAACTCCGCCATGCGGACCATGCCCGACTTCGACGTGATCGGCATGATCCCCGCGACGATCGGCACCTTGATGCCGGCCAGGTCGCAGCGCTCGCGGAAGTCGTAGAAGTCGCGGTTCTCGAAGAACAGTTGCGTGCAGATGTAGTCGGCGCCGGCATCGACCTTGCGCTTCAGAAAGTCCATCTCTTGAAGCCGGTTGGGGCAGCCGGGGTGTCCTTCGGGGAAGCCGGCGACGCCGACGCCGAACCCGCGGCCGGTCGGCCCGGCCCGCTCGCGCAGGTGCCGGACCAGTTCCTCCGCGTAGCGGAACGCGTCCTTCGCGCGGTCGTGTGCGGTGTTCTTGGGGGGGTCGCCGCTGAGCGCGAGAATGTTCTCGATGCCGCTTTTGGCGTAGCGGTCGAGGATGTTGGTCATCTCGGCTAGCGAGTGGCACACGCAGGTGAGGTGCGAGACCGCGGTGAGGTCGGTGTCGCGTTCGATGCGCACGACGAGGTCGTGCGTGCGGTCGCGTGTGCTGCCGCCGGCGCCGTAGGTGACCGACACGAACGACGGCTGGAGCGGTTGCATGGACGCGATGGTGCGGAACAGCTCCTCGCTCGCCTCGTCCGTCTTCGGCGGGAAGAACTCGAAGCTGAACGTGGTGCGGTGCTGGGCGAAGATATCCTGAATGTGCATGGGGCAGTCTGCCACTGACGTTTAGCTCCGACCCCGAAGGGGTCGCACTCCGCAAGTTTACCCAATTCGACCGCTGGCGACAGACGAAGTTACGCGCCGAGGTGGTTACGGAATGACCAAGATGCGCAAGGCGTTCACCTATCCCCTTTGCGCATCTTGACCACTAACCTGAGCGCCTCCCCCACTTTTTGCGGATGTTGTTCGTTTCCGCGCACGCTGCGGACTCGCTTGATGTGTGCTTTTGTCCAATTGTTTCTTGTAGGACAGGCCGCTGGCCTGTCGTTATCCGAGACAGGCCAGCGGCCTGTCCTACTTCAGCGGCATCAGCACGGGGAACTTCGGCACACTGCCCGCGGTCAGCACGAGCTTCACGCCGGACGCGGGTTCGGTGCCGTCGGTCGCTTTCGTCAGGCGCGGCTCGCGCGTTAAGCGGTCGAAGCGGAACGTGTTCGTCGCGCCGGTTTCCCAGACGAGTTTGAGGTCGCGTGCGCCGACTTTCACCGGGAGTTCCGCACGCAGGCTGTCGCCGGCGCGGTACGCGAGCTTCGTGTTGCCGTCCGGCGTCAGTTGATACACGGTGGTCGTGCCGCGAACGATGCCCTTGCCCACCGCGAACTTCGCCACTTCGGACGACTGGTTCGCGTGCCACACCGTCACCGTGAACGGGCCGTTCGGCTCGACGCGGTCGAGCGTCAGGTCGAGCGGGATCGTTAGCTCGAAGCCGCTCAGGTCGAGGTCGAACGTCTTCTTGTCGAGGTCGCGCAGGAAGTTCGCGAGGTCCGCGACCGGGTCCACCGCGGTCGGGTCTTGCAGCCGCGCGAGCAGGTGCAGCAGTTTGCCCCATTCGCGGAACTTCGGCTCCGTTAGCGACGCGCCTAACGCGGTCCACCCCTCGACGCTGTCCTTCACCGGGAGCAGTTTGTGGAGGTTCCGTGTGCCGGTCGCGAACGACTGTTGCAACCGGGCGTTGAGTTCGCCGCGAGCAGGGTCGGGGAAGTTGCCCGTCGTCCACTCCGGGTAGCCTTCGGTTTGGCGCGGGTAGGTGCGCACGAGTGCCGTTAAGCGAGTGGCGGCGAGACTGGCGGATTCGCTGCCGTTCGCGTTCGGTTCGGGAAACACCAGCACCGGATCCGGGCGGTTCGGGCCGGTGGTCAGGCCGAGCGCGTCGGCGAGGTCGCGCAGGTGAACGAGTTGGTCGCGCGTCTGCTCCCAGTACCGCCGCGCCTTGTACACCTCGTCGAACTCCAGCGGCACGCGATACGTGATCGGTTCGCCGCGCGCCTGATTTGCGGTCGGCGAGTTGGGAATCGGTTCGTTGGGCGGGAAGGGCGGCTTCTCTCCGGCGGCGAACAGCGCGTCGATGTCCTTCAGCCAGTTCTCGTCGAAGACCCGCTTCAGCATGAGTACGGTGCCGTTCTGGTCGTGCGCGCGGTAGCGGTCCGCGCACGCCGCCTGTGCCGCTTCGAGCGCGGCGCCGTCCGCGAGCCACTTGTCGCGTAGCTGCGCCGCGGTCGTCTCACTCCACGAGTATTCGGGCGGCGGCGCGAGGCCGGTGTGCAGCGTTTCGCGCACTTTCGCGAGGTCGGGCATACTGCGCGTCGCCGCGGGCGCGATCGCGTTCGACAGCTCCGCCCGGTACGCGCGGTAGTCCTCGATCTCTTTGAGCCGGCTCGTCACGAAGGTGCGGCGGTCTTCGGACAGGCTCGCGAACGCGCTGTCCCCGGCGAACCGGTTCAGCGCCTTCTTGTTCCGGTCGATGTTCGCGTCGGCGAGGCGCTCCGCGGCGGGGCGCTCCTGGCGCTCGAAGTCGTCGATCTTCGCCGCGAGGTCGGGGCTTCCCGCTTCTGGCGGGAACAGCGCGATCAGCCCGAGTGCGAGGAACAGGAACGTCAGCCCGGCGAGCGCGACGCGCACCGTCCACCACAGCCGTGCCTCGGACCCGCGAACGCGGTCGTGGTGCGCCTTCGCCCCCGCGAAGCAGTCGCGGAACAACTCCGCGACCTGATACGGCTGGTCGCCGGGCGCGGGCTGTTCGGTGAGCGGCGGCCGGCGGAGGGCGACCGCGAACACGTCCAGATCGACGCTACCGAACGCCAGGAACGGCGCCGGCGCGCCGTCCTCCGCGACCCCCTCCTTGAGGTATTCCGCGAACTCGTTGCCCGCGTAGTCGATGCGGGCCTTGACGCGATCCGCCCACTTCTTCAGCGTGTCACCGGGCTGCGCGAGTCGGTCGCACTGCGTCAGGACGAGGTACACGGGGAACCCGCCGACGGCGCGGGCGTCGGTCTTCGCGCGCTCGACGACGGTGAGGAACTTGTCGCACTCTTCAAACGCGACCTTGAGTTGTTCGGGCGTGCTGGCCGCGTTCACCAGCAGCATGATGGCGTCGGTTTCCACGACGGCCCGCGCGAGCGCGCTGCCGGGCGCGCGCTGCGTGATCGGGTCGGGGTGCGCCATCAGCGCTTCGGCGGCCTTCCCGTCGCAGTCGTCGAGGACGACCGTCAGCGG
>CANLGS010000585.1 GCA_947490035.1 Gemmataceae bacterium | reverse complement strand
CACCGACCCGCAGCTCGGCCCGCACGCACCGCACCTGTACGCGGTCACGGTCCGGTCGCGGAAGCGGCACGCGAAGCGGTCCCTGCTCGACGTGTGGTACTACCCGATGGCGGTGGGGCAACCGCTCCCGACGCTACCGATCTGGCTGAGCGCCGACCTCCGCGTGTTGCTCCCGCTCGAACTTGGCTACGAGGAAACCTGCCGGTTGCTGCACATCGCGTGATGCGATCCCGGGTCACTTCGCGCCGCGCACACCTCCGAAGGGGTGGAACAACCCGGAGTATCCCGCGGCCGGGTAACGCCCGCGTAACGGTTCCCCGCTGCACGCGCGGGCGCGGCGTGGTATAAGAACAGCATTCCACCGGAGCGAAGCCCATGCCCGCGCACCTGCTCTCACTCGCCGACGGCCCCAGCATCCTACTCGACAAGCCCATCCTGTTGTTCGGGCGGCACGAGGAGTGCGACGTGCAGTTGAACTCCAAGATGGTGTCGCGCCGCCACTGCGTCCTCGCGCAGGTGAACGACCTCCTCGTCATCCGCGACCTCGGCAGCACCAACGGCGTGCGCATCAACGGCGAGCGGGTCGCGGAGGGGAAGTTGCGGCCGGGCGACGAGTTTCAAATCGGGAAATTCAAGTATCAGGTGTGCGGCGACCTGCTCGGCCGGTCGAAGGAGCACACGTCGGCGGTGGAGTACAAGAACGTGCCGCCGGCCGCGCCCGGCGCCGTCGAGGAACCGCCCCGCGCCAGTGCCAATGGCGTCAGTGCCGACGGCACGGGTGAGGACGAACCGGTCTAGCGCCGGCGGCCTGCCCCGCGGTGTCACTTCCCCTTGCCGAGTTTGTCGATGGCCTGGTCCATCGCCTTCTTCAGCGCGTCGCTATCCTCGGCGTACTGCTTGTCGCGCCGCCCGTTGAACAGCACCGCGACGTTGTACCCGTCAGTTTACTGGCGGACCATCGAGGACGTGCCCGGCAGACTGCCGAAGAACGTCCAGTCGCCGCGCTGCCCCGGTCCGCGCGGTTCGCCGTTGATCCAGTAGCCCTGCAAGAACTGGCATAACGCCGGCGCGGACGCGATCAGCCCGCCGTGCGCGTCCATCACGTCGAACGCGAACGCATCCTCCGCGACCGGGTACCACACCTCGCGCGGGTCGCGGAGTTTTACCGCCCCGTAGCCGAGCTTGATGTCCTTGATGCCCAGCGGCTTGAAGACCGACAATTGACCGCTCTCGGCGTAGGGCTTCTTCGAGACTTTTTCGAGAACGCGCCCGAGGACGCAATACCCGAAGTTGGAGTACGCGGCCTTCTCGCCGGGTGTGAACTGGAGCGGTTGCGTCAGCATATATTCGATCATGTTCACCGGGGTTGCCGGGCCGGTCAGAGCCAGTTCCTTCTCGACGGTTTTGGTGCGGAACATCGGGTCGAAGGCCGTCGCCCGGTCCCACCCGCCCTTGTGTTCGAGCAGGTGGCCGACGGTGATGGTGGCGATCTTGGCGTTCGGGACTTTGCCGGCGGGCGGCTTCACGGCGATCAGGTCGAACGCCTTCGCGTCGAGGGTGAGTTGTTTGGCGCGGACGGCGTTCTTGATCGCGGCGGCCGTGATCGGCTTGGTGACGCTCGCGACCCGCATGAGCGCGTCGGGCGGGGTGGGCGTCTTCTTGGCCTGATCGCTCCACCCGTAACCGCGCGAGTAGAGCAACTTGCCGTCCTTCGAGACGGCGACGGTCGCGGCCTGGGCGCCGGTCGTGTCCATGAACTCGAGAACCACTTTATCGACCGGCTCGTAGCCCGCGGCTTTCTTCCCGCTGATGGGGCGGTCTTCTCCGACCGCGAGCGCACAAGACAGCAGGAGGCACAGGACGGCGCCCAGAAGAGGTGCCGAGGTCGGTTTCATGTTGGCCTCTGGTGTGGTGGCGAGCGGGACGTGGGAACTCATCGACCGGATTCGATTAGTGGTTGATTGGAGGTGATTGTTCGCCCGACGCGCGAGCGCGGGTTTCGATGTGTTCCCTCGCGGGCTAACGAATCTGCAATCGCCCCTGCGGGTTTCAAGGCGTTCCCTCGCTCGCGCGTCAGGCTAACTATACTTCTCGCGGCCACGATTCAGAGGCTATACGGTAAAAGATCAGGCTGCGAGACTGTGATTTGCAGCATTTACTGCGGGTGCTGAATTGTTCGGATTCGTTGATCTCGTGAGCCGGCGGAGTAATATCCTCACGTGGGTGATATATATTTGGGCCTCGCTCGACTCATAGGTGCGTTGGTAATCCTTGGCGTGCCGGCGGCTCTGGATCAGCCACCCGAACGTCCGCTCGACCACCCACCGCTTGCGGATCGGCACGAACCCCTCGGCCCCGGGCGGCCGGTTCCCGACGTGTAAGGTACACGACAGATGTTGATCGGCGAACGTGTATAACTCGTCCCGATGGTAGGCCTGATCCACGAACACGGTCCCGAGTCGGGGTTGATCGAACCGGGACACCTGGCGAAGAACCCCGATGGCCCCGGCGGCCCCGGGTAGCTTCAGCCGTTGGTTATACGCCACGTGTCTACGATGATGCTGACACCTCCGTGACAGCCTTTCTGAAAAGTCGCTCAATCTTGGCGAATGTTGACTCGTGGCGCCCCCACTCCCCACAGTTCGCCTGCCAACGGCGCTTCTTGGTGCCAAATGTAATAGCGAGATTTGTCACCCCTCCATCCATGAAGTACTGCGGACCGAAGGTTTGCTCTGGTATGCGCATGATTCCTGACTGCTCAATCGCGCGACGCAGTTCGTTGAGAGTTTCTGGAGAAACACGGCCAGGGGCTTGCTTGCCGCAACTGAAGCCGAGCCCCCAGTCCATGCCGTAGAATACCCGCCCATCCCCGAGAACCATGCCATTGCCCGCGACATCCGAAAACGAACGAGTCATGTTGATTCCGTATCCCATGTAGCTGTGCTGGAGTATGAAATCAGGGGGCTGTTTGCGTCTTGCCTCCAGCAATGCGCGGTTGATCTCCGATAGGCTCGCATTTTCGTAGCTGCGCCACGAATTGTAACGGGCGTCCTGGTGTTGTGCCAGTTTTCCGAAAACGACGAGAGCATCGCGGGCGTCACCCTCCTTGAGAAGGAGCAGGACATATAGTTGGGCGAACAATTCCTTGTCTTCCGATTCTGCAATAGCGAAGTTCTCCCAGATTCTACCTTCACTGTCTTTTCCAAGATGGGTAACGGCGTGCGCAGTCTCGTGTGCTTCCACGATCTGCTTGAGAATCTCCACGTCAACCTCGAGCGCTGCTGCCGCCAGCTGGCACATAACGTCGTAGATAAGAATTTCCTTCTTGCCCGGTCGATATTCTCCAAGCTTGTCAAGGATCGAGGTGTCCGAAGGAAAACTACGGCTGTTTTCGCGTTGCTCCTCATCACCATACGGCAACTCGAACTGCTTTTCTGTAGGGCAGATCTTGGCCAGTGTCGCGCGATCAGGGCACAAGCCAGCGTCAAACAGGACCCGTATGGTTTCTCGATTAAGGCTGTCGCTGTGCTCGAGGCGTACTTCGGAATCGAAGCGAAGGCCCGTCAATGTCGCGATCTCTGCGAAAACGGACATGGGAGCCTCGCGTTACTTGGCGTATAACTAGATGACCGTTTCACAAGTTCGCCGCCAGTGGCGTAATTTTGCGTTGGTAAGGACGCGGCGGGTACAGTCTCCGTTCCCAGAGCGATGGGCGGGTGCCGAACCCGGCTCGCCCGCGTTGTT
>CANLGS010000584.1 GCA_947490035.1 Gemmataceae bacterium | reverse complement strand
GTTCACCTCGGCTTCGCGGGCGGCGGGATGGCACTGCTCGACTACAGCAGCCGGCTGCCGCCCGGCGACGGCTACCAGTCGCTCTCGGTGATCGCCGCTCGCGGCGCGGCCTACGCCGACGACCACCAGAACGCGCAACTGCTCTACCGCGGCGGGAACGCGCAGGCCGTCCGCACCGACGAGCACGCCGGGCAGTTCGCGGCGATCGCGCAGGAGTTCGTCGATGCCCTTCGCGCGGGGCAAAACCTCGCCGCGGGCGTGGGCGAGTGGCGCGACGTGTTCGCGGTCGCGGACGCCGTCCGGGAGTTGCTCGCCTCCGGGCAGGCTGTCGAAGTGGAGGCGCCGACGTGACCACGCCGCGCAAGTTCCGGTGCGCCGTTCTCAGCGCCGTCAAGCACGACTACGTCGCGCGGGGGGTTGCCCTGCATCCGCGGTTTGAACTCTGCGTGGTCGCCGACGATCCCGACGTGCCCGCGTGGGCGCACGAGCGCAACCAGCAGTTCGCGGACTCGCACCGCATCCCCTACCTGCGCGACGTGGATCGCGCGCTTGCGGAGTTCGACGTTCAGGTAGCGGTCGTCAGCCCAGAAGCAGAACGGCACTGCGGCCTGAGCATCCGCGCCGCACGAGCCGGCAAGCACGTCGTTCTGGACAAGCCGCTCGCGACCCGCCGCGAAGACGCGGACGCGCTGGTTGAAGCAATCGAGCTCGCCGGCGTGCGGTTCCTCATGTGGAACCGGAATTTCCTCCCAGCCGTGTTGCACGCTCGCGACCAGATCACCGCCGGCGCGATCGGTCGGCCCTACGCGGTCCACGCCGACTTCTACTTCGCGAAGGACGCCGGCCCACCGCGGGGATCGCGCCAGCCGGGTTACCCGCCGATTGACTGGGAGTCGCACCAGATCGCCGCGCACATCGACGGCGCCGACGGCGGACTTGGCCGCGAACCGATGGGCGAACTCGCCGTCGAGGGCATCTACCCGCTCGGCTACATCCGCCTCCTCACGGGCGCCGATGTGCGGCGCGTGTTCGCGCGCTCGGCTTCTTTCTTCCACCAGGCGCACGCGGACAACGGCGTCGAAGACCTCGCGAGCGTGACGCTCGAGATGGACGGTGGGCTGACTGGCTCCATCGCCATCGGGCGCATCGGGCTGGCGAGTCACCCGAGCGGCGGCGAAATCAAGTTGCACGTCCTCGGCACCGCGGGCGCGCTCGTCGTGAGCGAATCGCGGCCGGAAGTGGGCGTCTACTACAAGGGCCAACCGCCGAAGGAAGCCCGTCAGCGGCGGGTCGCGGGCGAGAACGACCTGCTGCTGGCCGACGACTTCGCCCGCGCCATCGACGAGAATCGCGACACGGTCCTCGGCGTTCGCGCCGCTCGCGCGATCTTCGCCACGGTCGCGGCGGCGCTGGAGTCGTGCCGGAGTGGGGACGTGGTTGAGGTGCGCTGATGTGGTCCGGTCACTCCGTGACCGGGTGCCTTTCCGTTCGGCGGAGCGAAGACCGGTCACGGAGTGACCGGACCACAACGAAGGAGAACCCCATGACCGGGCGAGAAGTCATCCAGGCGCTGCACGACGGGCGGCGCGTGTTCGCGTCGGCCGTGGTGGGCGTGTCACCGCACTGGCCGGAGTTGGCGTCGAAGCTCGGCCTCGACTTCGTGTTCGTGGACACCGAACACGTCCCGCTCGACCGGCAGACGCTCTCGTACCTGTGCCAGACCTATCAGGCGCTCGGACTGCCGCCGGTCGTGCGCATCCCGTGCAACGACCCGTTCGAGGCGTGCAAGGCGCTCGACGCCGGCGCCGGCGGCATCATCGGCCCGTATGTCGAAACGGCGGATCAGGTACGCGCCCTCGTCGGCGCGGTGAAGTTGCGCCCGCTCAAGGGGAAGCGGCTCGCGGAGGCGTTGCGCGACCGCGGCACGCTGGAGCCTGAACTGGCCGAGTACCTGGAGAAGCGGAATGGCGACAAGGTGCTCATCGCGAACATCGAGAGCGTGCCCGCCATCGAGAACCTGCACGACATCTGCTCCGTGCCGGGGCTGGACGCGGTGCTGATCGGCCCGCACGACCTGTCGTGCAGTCTGGGCATCCCGGAGCAGTACACGCACCCGCGGTTCGACGAAGCCGTGCGCAAGATTTTCCGCATCGCGCGCGAACACGGCGTCGGCGCCGGCATCCACTTCTGGCTCGGGATGGATCAGGAGATCGCGTGGGCGAAGGCCGGCGGGAACCTCGTGATGCACGGCTCCGACCTCGCCGCGTTCACCCGCACGCTGAAGGCCGAGATCGACCAGCTCCGAAAGGCGCTCGCCTGAGCCGCGAGTTCACATGGCTTCTCCCACGCCGGAACCTGCTTCGCTCTCTCGCGCCGGTAAACTCACGGTGCTGGCGGTCGCGTTCCTCGGCTGGCTCGGCGCTGGCGGACACATGGCGATCACCCAGCAGACCGGCCGGGCCGCGTCCACCGACCTGCTCGCCCGCACCGGCGCGCTCGACGCCGAACGCTTCGCCGCGCTCAACACGCAACAGGAAGCCGCGAAGAAGGGTTACGCCCCGGCGCTCTCCGATGATGACGCGGCGCAAGCGAAGGCGTGGGAAGTGCTGGTCGGCCGGTGGTTCGCGTGGAACCAGTGCGCGTTCCTGTTCGGGGCCGCCGCCGGCGGGTTGTTGTTCGGTTGGTTGGGCGACCGCATCGGCCGGGCGCGGGGGATGGCGCTGAGCATCATCACCTACTCGACCTTCTCCGCGGTCACCGCGCTCGCGCAGGCGCCGGAGCAGTTCGTGACGCTGTGGTTCCTCGCGTGCCTCGGCGTCGGCGGGATGTGGCCCAACGGGGTCGCGCTGGTCGCGGAGGCGTGGGCGGGCCTGTCGCGGCCGGTGACCGCCGGCATCATCGGCACCGCGGCGAACGTCGGGCTGTTCCTGGGCGCGACGCTCGCGAAGGTGGAACCGGTCACGCCCGACCACTGGCGCTGGATGATGTTCGTCGGGGCCGCGCCGCTGGCGCTCGGGCTGTTCGCGCTCGTCGCGGTGCCGGAATCACCGCGCTGGCTCGCGGCCCGCGGCGCGAAACCGGAAGCGCTCGCCGCGGGTGTGCCCGTCGCGGGTGTGTTCCGGCCGCCGCTGGTGTGGGTCACGCTGGTGGGCATCGTCCTCGCGACGACGCCGGTCGTCGGCGGATGGGGCACCGCGAACTGGATGACGCCGTGGGCGGAGAAGGTCGGCAGCCCCGCGCTGCGCGCCGATGTACTCCAGGTGCGCGCGCTTACCGGCATCGTCGGCAGTTTGCTCGGCGGCTGGATTGCGAGCCGGCTCGGACGCCGCACGACGTACTTCCTCGTCAGCCTTTCGTCGCTGCTAATCGCGCAGTACGTGTTCTGGTATCTCGTCCCGACGGACCGGTGGTTCCTGACGTGGGTCGCGCTTCTCGGCTTCGTCAGCGGCGTCTACTTCGGGTGGCTGCCGCTGTGCCTGCCCGAACTGTTCCCGACGCGTGTGCGCTCCACCGGAGCGGGCGTGAGCTTCAACTTCGGGCGCATCGTAACCGCGATCACGCTGTTCGCGAGCGGCGCGCTCATGGGCTACTTCGGCGGCGACTACGCGCGCATCGGGCGCATCACCGGCACGTTCTTCGTCCTCGGCATGGTCGCGATCCTGTTCGCCCCGGACACCAGCAAGAAGCAACTCGCGGACTGAACCCCGATGTGGTCCGGTCACTCCGTGACCGGGTCTTGTTACGCACCACGCTGTC
>CANLGS010000583.1 GCA_947490035.1 Gemmataceae bacterium | reverse complement strand
GACCCATGATGTTCCCCAACTGAATCAGCTTCATGCCGTAGCGGTCGAGGAATTCGGTCAGCGCGAACTCGTTAGCCAGCACGTCGTCCTCGGCCACCTTCTCGGTCACCTCGCGGACGAGGCCCAGGTACGCGCGCTCCAGCGCCGGGAGCACCTGCTTGCACGCGCCGCCGATGCCGGGGAACTCGTCGGCCCACCGCGCGAGGAGCGCCCTCGGTCGGCTTGTTGTGTCCTGGTTCGCCGCCCGCGCCCGGATCAAGGACACCTGTTCCTGCTGCACCGCGATCAGTTGGCGGAGCAGGTCGGCGAGTTCGTCGGGCGCCGCGACCGCCGGGGCCGGGCCGGTCAGAAGCGGCGGCATCACGTAAACGGGGGTACTCATGAGCGCGCTCGCGAAGGCAGGGGACGTGACGTGATTATACGGAGTCCGCCAAACGTGAAAAACGAGCAAGCCGCCCGGTGGGGGACCGGGCGGCTTACTTGGGGGATGGAGGCAAACCGGATGCGGATGCGGAGGCGGCGGTGGGTTGTGGGGGAACCGCTCGGCCTCGTGTCGGGGTTCTGGGGGAGAACCGTTTCGACGAAAGAAGCTAAAGCACGGCCCGTGCCAGAACGCGCCGAACGCGCGCCGCGTCGCGCAACTGGTTGCGGAATCAGGGAAATCGCGTGCGCAAGTTTCGGCGGGCCGGAAGAAGTGGGTCGGTAACTTGAGGCGCGTTTGCAAAATGTCGCGGTCGCGTTGCAACTCTTACCGGTAAGGATTACTTTTTTGCATCAAGGCGAGCGGGGGGCGTAAGCCCCCTGATTGTTCGCATAGCGAATGACGCTGCGAAGAATCAGGGGGCTTACGCCCTCCGCTCGCCAGGAGTTGGTACTCGCTATGGCGCGGCGGCGAATCGCCATTCGGGGACGTAGGACGGCATCTCGCCGGCGGCGAAGGCGTCCGCGCCGAGGGCGTCGCGGAACTTCTTCAGCGCCGTGCGGCGCACCGTCACGTAGTAGAAGTCGCACTGCGCGTCGCGCACCGCGTCCCACTGCCGGTAGCACCGGTCGGTCTCCTGCATCGCCTGATGGAACAGGTCGGCGCGGTCCGGCTCGAACACCTCGCGATCTTCCAGGTGCTTGCGAAATGCCCGGTTGAACTTGATGAGTTCGTTCACCGTGCGGCGGTCCGGCAGTCGGCGGCAGTCGGCCAGCTTCGGCGCGTCGGCCAGTTCCACGAACCGCTTGCGCAGCAGGTTCAGGTCCGGCTCGAAGTCGTCGCGCGCGGCCATCAGGTAGCGCTCCTCGCGCGGGTCCATGATCTCCCACGAAACGGCGGTCTTGTGGATCGCGTCGCGGACGGACACCCACCGGTCCTCCGGGGGCGTTTGCTCGGGCGTGCCGACGGGCGCGGATAAGAGCGTCGCGGCCAGAACCAGATCGGTAGCGGACATAAGCGCACCAAAGTGAAGCGCGTGCGCGGACGGAGCGGCGGTGCCGCGCGTGCGCACGTTGCTTGAAAGGAACCCGTGTTGCGACACCGGTAGTGTCGGGTCGGGGAGGTGCTGGCGGCCGACGTGGAGAGGGTCCGCGCCGCTGGTCGCGGTGCGGTCGTCGGCCCGGCCTCGGCGATCCGGCTTCACACGCGAACCGCGCCTCAGGTGACCCGTGCCGGGAGCGGCACAGGTGAGCGGCGTCGAAGACTTCGCGGAGTAATGACCCGCATATAGCGGGTCATCGGAATTATACAATACATTTTTCGCGCCGGGGGTTGCCGGCTGTGCTTCGACTTCATAAAGAGCGTCGCTCGCCACCGGAATAATCGAACACCCCGCCCGCGAATTTGCACGCCGCGGGCGGTTTATCTCCCCGCACGAAGAACGCGGCGCCCGCGTCCGCTTGCCACAACGGGGCGCATTTTTTCGTGCCGCGCTCAGTACATTGCCCCAACAAACCACGAGTCCGAGGACGCCCGGATGGCACGGTCAATCGCGGGGAAGGTGGCGCTCGTCACGGGCGCGTCGAGCGGCATCGGCTGGGAACTGGCGAAGCAACTCGCGGCGGAAGGGTGCAAGGTCGGCGCCGTCGCGCGCCGCGCCGAACCGCTGAACGAACTCGTCGCGCAGATCGTGGCCGCGGGCGGGGAGGCGCTCGCGGCGCCCGCCGATGTCGGACACCGCGAGCAGGTCGAAGCCGCGTTCGCGGCCGTGCGCGCGCAGTTCGGCCCCGTTGATTTGGTAATCGCGAACGCTGGCGTCGGGCGGCCCACGCTCCGCGACCCGGTAAACATGGCGGACGTGGAAGACACGTTTCGCATCAACCTGATGGGCGTGATCTACACCGTCTCCGCGGCGCAGCCCGAGATGCTCGCGCGGAAGGAGGGGCACCTCGTCGCGGTGTCGAGTCTGGCCGCGTACCGCGGGCTGCCGTCGGAGTCCGCGTACTGCGCGAGCAAGGCCGCCGTGAACGTGTACATGGACGGGCTGCGGATGCACCTGCGCGGCACCGGGGTGCGCGTCACCACCATCTGCCCGGGGTTCATCAAGACGCCGATGACCGCGACCAACAAGTTTCACATGCCGCAACTGATGGAAGCGGACTACGCGGCGCGTAAGATGATCGGTGCGATCAAAGCCGGTCGGAAGGTGTACAACTTCCCGTGGCGGCTCCACATGCTCATCAAGATGAGCCGGTGGCTGCCCGACGGCGCGATGAACTGGGTGATGGGCGACTACGACAGCGAAGCTCAACAGGCCGTCGCGGATCGGCGGAAGTAGCAATCCGCTCGAAGGGGTTGCACGTCTGATTGGGGTGCGGGCGATTTGCTCGCGTTCAACAACTTGAGGTAACGACCATGCGAAGCGCGATTGTGGCGGCGGTGTTCCTGGCGGCTCCCGTTCTCGCGGCCGACGAGAAACCGGTGGTCAAGGAGATCGCCACGAAAGACCTGAAGGTGAAGGTGCCGGACGGCGGCAAGCCCACCGCGCCGGCGACCGTCACGACGGCGGAAGAGTTGGCTAAGTCCCCTGTGGTCGGCGGCGAAGCGGACGCGATCAAGAAGCAGATCGACTTCTCGAAGGACAAGTTGCTGGTGTTCGCGTGGGCCGGCAGCGGGCAGGACCAGGTCGGCGTGACCGCCGACACGAAGGACGGCAAGACCGTGCTGACGGTGGCCTACACGCCCGGCCGCACCCGCGACCTGCGCCAGCACGTCAAACTGTTCGTCGTCCCGAAGGACGCCGAAATCAAAAAGTAACGGCGGCGAAGTAACGCGGTTGCGACGCCCTTTCATTTCGCCCATCCGGTGTGCGCTTCGGCCCGTCGGATGGGTGTGTTCGTTTCCTCGACCTCAAAGGTGCGGTATGAAGAGCGTGATGTGTGCGGTGGCGGTGTTGTTCGCGGTCCCGCCGGTTCTGCCGGAGAACATGGCCCCTCGCGCGCTCGACGTGAAGGGCGTGACGTTCGACCACGCGAAGGCCGGCAACGCGCCGAAAGCGGTCGAGATCAGGACCGCGGACGAGCTGACGAAGTCGCCGCTGTTCGCCGACGACGCGAGCCGCTCCGCGGTCAAGAAGCAGGTGGATTTCGCGGCGGAGAAGCTGGTAGTGTTCGTGTGGCAGGGCAGCGGCGGCGACCGACTGTTCAGTTCCGCGACGAAGGACGGCACGACGGTCACGTTCAGCCACAAGGTCGGTGCGACGGACGACCTGCGCAAGCACGCCCACGCGTTCGCCGTGCCGAAGGACGCGACCGTGGAAGTCAAGAAGTGATCTTGTAGGG
>CANLGS010000582.1 GCA_947490035.1 Gemmataceae bacterium | reverse complement strand
GGCAGTGGAAGCCCTTTCAACTCGAACGGCACCTTCACCTCGACAAGCGGCGACGGCGTCTCGTAGACGATCTTCCAGCCCTTCACGGTCGGGTCGCCGAAGCCGGCCTTCGCGTCCTCCTTGAAGCGGTGGATGACCACCAGCGGGTTGCCGCCCGGCGTCGGGATTTCGTAGTCGTCGAGCGTCACCGCTTCGCCCTTCGGCGAGACGAGTTGCATCCGGTTGTCGCGCAGCCACCACTCGCCCTCGTGGCTCTGGAACACCGGTTGGCCCTTCGGGTACGTCACCTCCACCTCCACCGTCCACGCGTCGTTCTTCTTCTGAAGCCGTCTGAGCGTCGCGGACACGTTGTCTCGCTTCTGCGCGTCCGGGAGTTTGCCGTCGGGCGCCTCGAACGCGAACGCGAGCATCTTATCGGCCGCAGTCACCGTAAACTCGCCCGCCAGCGAGGTGATCCGGTCGCTCTTGCGCGGCAACCCGCTGAGGCGCACGCGCATCTCGCTCGTGGCGTTCGTGGGGAGTACCTGCGACGAGCCGCCTTCGACCGTGATCTTCGCCCCGCTCGCGTCCGTGACCTTCGTGACCTTCGGGGCCGTGTCGATGCGGTACACACGGAGTCGCGGTTCCCAGTGGACGAGCAGGAACACATCGTGGAAGGTGACGCCCTGATCGAGCAGCGCGCGCCCCACGACCTGCTGTGCGACGACGCGGAACGCGCCGCTCGTGGCCGCGATTTCGACCGCGTTGCCGCGCGGCACGAGTTCGACCTTCCGCCCGCCTTCGGAGAGCGCGATTCGCGTGTTCGTCTTGTCGGCGCACTGTTGAAGCGCGTCCCAGAAGGGCGTCTTGTCGAATTTCACCTCGCACTTGGTTTTCTGGAGCGACAGGGGCGTGACCGCGGTCACCCCGGTGGTTTTCGGCAGGTCGTTGACCACCGCGCCGAGAACACCTGGAGCCTTGTCCCACGAGAAGACGGTCGGCGCGAGAGTGGCTTTCGGCGGATCGGCCGCCGGAATCGCGCCGAGCGTGCCGAGTGTAATGGCTGTAACGGCGAGAAATCGCATGGGCCTTCTCGGTGTGGTGTGGGCGAACCTGTCGTGTAGACGACGAGTAAGCACCTACCTATCCTAACTTCGCGCACCGAGCCGAGCCATTCGCGGTTATACGTCTCGCCTCTTTGCTCGATTCACGAGGATTTCGCCGATGCTCGTCACACCCGACGTGTTGGCAACAAACAGCGCCCGGCTCCCCGACGACCTCGACCCGCAGGAAACCGCCGAGTGGCTCGACGCGATGGAGGCCGTGCTGAAACACGGCGGCCCCGAGCGGGCCAAATACCTCCTCGAAACGCTCATCGCCGCGACCGACCGCGCCGGCGCGAAGATGCCCGGCGGGATTACCACTCCCTACGTCAACACCATTCCCGTCGAAGATCAAGCCGCGTTCCCCGGCGACCGCGCCATCGAGCGGAAGATCAAAAGCATCATCCGCTGGAACGCGATGGCGATGGTGCTGAAGGCGAACAAGAACACCAACGTCGGCGGGCACATCGCGACCTTCGCCAGCGCCGCCACCCTCTACGAAATCGGCTTCAACCACTTCTTCCACGGCCGTTCTGCCGACCACCCCGGCGACGTCGTCTTCTTTCAGGGTCACGCCAGCCCCGGCATGTACGCTCGCGCGTTCGTTGAGGGCCGGTTGGACGAGAAGAAGTTGGAGAACTTCCGGCAGGAATTGAAGCCCGGCGGCGGCGTGCCGAGCTACCCGCACCCGTGGCTGATGCCCGACTTCTGGCAGTACCCGACCGTCAGCATGGGCCTCGGCCCGATCATGTCCATCTACCACGCGCGCTACAACCGCTACCTGCGCGACCGCGACCTCGCGAAGACCGACAAGGCGCGTGTGTGGGCGTTCCTCGGCGACGGCGAGTGCGACGAACCCGAATCGCTCGGTTCCATCAGCCTCGCCGGGCGCGAGAAACTCGACAACCTGACGTGGGTCATCAACTGCAACCTGCAGCGGCTCGACGGCCCGGTTCGCGGCAACGGGAAGATCATTCAGGAACTCGAAGGCGTGTTCCGCGGCGCCGGCTGGAACGTCATCAAGTGCGTGTGGGGCACCGACTGGGACGAGTTGCTCAAGAACGACCACACGGGCGCGCTCGCCCGCCGCATGATGGAAGTGGTGGACGGCGAGTACTGCGACTACGTCGGCCGCGACATGCGGACCGCCGACGAGGTGAAGGGTAACAAGCTCATTAGTGAGGAAGAGGACGCCGACCGCCGGGGCGCGTACATCCGCGACGTGTTCTTCAACACGCCGGAACTAAAGGCACTGGTCGAACACCTGTCCAACCGGCAGGTCGCGGCGCTGAAGCGCGGCGGGCACGACCCGCTGAAGGTGTACGCGGCGTACAAGACCGCGACGACGCACACCGGCCAACCGACCGTGATCCTCGTCAAGACGGTCAAGGGCTACGGCATCCCCGGCGAGGGCGGTCAGGGCAAGTTCACCACGCACCAGTTGAAGAAGCTCGTGGTGCAGGTCGAGGCCGTGCCGGACATGAAGCCGGAGGAGAAGGCGAAGCGCCAGATGCTCGCCGCCCTACGCCAGTTCCGCGACCGCTTCGAGTTGCCGCCCGTCAACGACACCGACCTCGAACACGTACCCTTCTACCGCCCCTCGGACGACAGCGCCGAACTCAAGTACATGAAGGCGCGGCGCACCGCACTCGGCGGGCCGCAGCCGTTCCGCAACAACACGTTCACCCCCTGCCAGCCGCCGGACCGCAAGGGCTTCGAGCGGCTCTACGGGGCGACGATCGAAGGCAAACCGGTTTCGACCACTTACGCGTGGGTCAACCTGATGACCCAACTGTGCCGCGACCCGAACATCGGCAAGTTGCTCGTCCCCATCGTCCCGGACGAGGGCCAGACGTTCGGGATGCCGCCGATGTACAAGACGTTCGGCATGTACTCCAGCGTCGGCCAGACGTACACGCCGGTCGATAAGGGGTCGATGTCGGAGTACCGAGAGTCCAAGACGGGGCAGATTCTGCAAGAGGGGATCAACGAAGCCGGAGCGATGTCGAGCTTCATCGCGGCCGGCACCGCGTACAGCACGCACGCGGTGAACACGATCCCGTTCTACATCTACTACTCGATGTTCGGGTTCCAGCGGATCGGCGATCTCGCGTGGGCCGCGGCCGACGCCCGCTGCCGCGGGTTCCTGATGGGCGCGACCGCCGGGCGCACCACCATCAACGGCGAAGGGTTGCAGCACGAAGACGGCCACAGCCACATCGTGGCGATGACCATCCCGACGTGCCGCACCTACGACCCCGCGTATGCCTACGAACTCGCAGTCATCATCGAGGAAGGCATCAGCGCGATGTACGTTCGCGGCGAGGAGTGCTTCTACTACCTCACCGTTTACAACGAGAACTACGACATGGCGGCGATGCCCGGCGAGCAGGTGCGCGACGGGATTATCAAAGGCCTGTACCCGGTGAAGACCGTGACGCCGGACGGGGCGAAGCACGAAGTGCAACTGCTCGGCAGCGGCGTGATTCTGAACGAGGCGCTTCGCGCGCAAACGATCCTCGCGGAGAAGTACGGGATCGCCAGCACGGTCTACAGCGCGACGAGTTACCAGATGCTCCGCAAGGACGCGATTGAGGCCGAACGCCACAACCGCCTGCACCCGGACGCGGCGCCGAAGGTGCCCTACGTCGCGCAGGTGCTGGGCAAGACGAAGGGGCCGAT
>CANLGS010000581.1 GCA_947490035.1 Gemmataceae bacterium | reverse complement strand
GGAGCGTGATGCCACGGCGCGAACCGGCTTCGCGGAACGCCCGAAGACCATCACGCGGAGCGTGATGACTACACTCAATAAGGCGCCTCACCTTTCCACTGTGTTGCCATGAACCCAACCCCGCTCCAGTTCTTCGACCGCGAAGCCGAACGCCGTGTCGTGGAGCGAAATCTGCCGCACTGGTCGCAGGCGGGTACCGTCTGTTTCATCACATGGCGGGCGCACGACTCGATGCCGAGCACCGTTCTCGACCAATGGCACAACGACCGCGTTCGATGGTTGACGGAAAACGGCATCGATTCAACTGATTCGCTGTGGTATCAGAACCTTCAAAGCCAACACCCGAATCTCGCGTTGACGTTTCGGAAGGAATTCTGGAACCGTTGGCACGACGCGCTCGACGCCGGTCACGGGGAATGCGTCCTCCGACAACCGGGCCTCGCGCAGATTGTGGCGACCAGTTTGCACCACTTCGACGCCGACCGCTATCTACTCCTCGACTTCGTTGTGATGCCGAATCACGCGCACGTGTTGGCCGCCTTTCCTGACGCCTATGGCCTGTTGGCGCAGTGCGAATCGTGGAAGCATTACACCGCCACGCAGATCAATCGCCGGCTACAGCGGCGCGGCCGGTTCTGGCAACAGGACGGGTTCGATCATCTGGCGCGAAGTGAGGAGCAGTTTGCGTACCTCCGCGACTACATCGCGCGGAATCCCACGAAGGCAAACCTCCACGCAGGTGAATACGTGCATTACTCGAAGCCGCTATAAGTCACGCTCCGCGTGATGGTCTGAGAATGCAGTCATCACGCTCCGCGTGCTCGGTCTTGAGTGTAGTCATCACGCTCCGCGTGATGCCGCGGCGCGAACCGGCTTCGCGGAACGCCCGAAGACCATCACGCGGAGCGTGATGACTACACTCAAGACCATCACGCGGAGCGTGATGACTACACTCAAGACCGCTCTCGATTACCCTTCCCCAGGATTGCTCCCATGGTCACCACACGCCGCGAGATGTTCACCGCGATGGGCGCCATCGCCGCGGGTCAGGCGATACTCACCGACGCCGTCGCACAGGAGAACAACCCGGCCGCGCAAGTGGTCGATCGTTCTTCAACGATCAAGATCACGCGCATGCGCGCGATCTGGCTCGGCCCGACCGTGTTCGTGAAGATCGAGACGAACCACGGCATCACCGGGTGGGGCGAGATCAAGGGCGTCGATCCGCGCGTGTCGAAGCCGCTCGCGGAGTCGCTGTTCGAGATCATCGACGGCGAGAACCCGACGCGCATCGAACACATCTGGCAGAAGCTCTACCGCGCCCACCGCGACATCCGCGGCGGACCGTTCATGATTCACACGATGGCGGGCATCGACATCGCGTTGTGGGACTTGGCCGGTAAGTTGTGGAACACGCCGGTGTATCGGCTGCTCGGCGGGCCGACGCGCGACAAGATTCGCGTGTACCACACGCCGCAGGCGAAGAAGATTCCGCCCGGCGGCGTGTACGAACACAGCCTCACGCCCGCCGATGTCGAGAAGATCGTCGCGAACATCAAGGCCGCGCGCGAGGCGGTCGGGCCAAGCGGCGCGGTCATGTTCGACGCGCACTGCGCCATTCCGCCGGCGAGCCTGATTCAACTCGCGAGTGCGCTCAAGCCTTACGATCTGCTCTTCCTCGAAGAACCCGCGGTGCCCGGTAACATCGAAGTGTTCAAGCGGCTGAAGGAGAAGATTTCGATCCCGCTCGCGGCCGGCGAACGCGACCGCACCATCTTCGAGTTCCTGCCGTACCTTCAGCACCGGTGTTTAGACATCCTGCAACCGGACTGCTGCCACACGGGCGGCATCACGTCCATGAAGAAGATCGCGGTGCTGGCGGAGACGTTCCAGGTGCCGCTCGCGCCGCACTGCACGGCGGGGTTCCTCGGCATCGCGGCGAGCCTGCACGTGACGGCGTCGATACCCTTATTCCTGATCCACGAGTTCTACCCCGACAACGTCGGGTTCACGCTGAAGGGCATTACGCGGATGGAGTGGAAGCTCGACAAGGACGGCTACATCGGGCTGCCGCCGGGACCGGGGTTGGGCGTGGAGGTGGACGAGAAGAAGCTCGAAGAGGAGGCGAAGAAGCCGCAGACGTACAAGTGGCCCGGCGCGAAGCTCAAGGACGGGAGTGTCTCGGACTACTGACGCGCATTCGCCGCTTGCGGCTTCGCGAGCGGTGCGACGCAAGTGGACGAGCAATCACGGCAAACGAATCGCTGCCACATCCGCGAAGCCCCGCTCGCGGAGCGAGCGGACCACTCTCTTGCGGCTTCGTGAATCCGCGGTCCGTCACTCCGCCTTCCCGACGAGCGCGGCTTCTTTCGTTGACCCGAAGCCCACGTTGAACTCCGACTCGTACCGCACCTCGTTGCCGGTGAACTTCAAGCGGATGGTGGCGACGAACGGCGTCTCGGTGAAGCACACTTTCGCCGTGAACGTGTCGTCCGCGGTCCACGCGCCGGCAGCCGCAATCGGCTGCTCGGCCAACCGGCCCCACGCGGTGCGCCCCTTCTGCCACACCCCGCTCCCGCAGTCGATCCGCCGCTCGGTGCCGGCGACGCGAGCGACGAGAGCCGCTCCGTCCTTGCTGGTTTCGAGCGTCACCGACTCGAACTTCCCATCATTGGCCGGGAACGCGTACTTCTTGCCCGCGATCTTGGGCGGCGTGCCCTTGCCCTCCGGCAACCGCATGGTCAGTCCCTTCAGGGTGCCCGCGAGCTTCTTGGCGGCGTCATCGTCGGCCGCGAGCGGCGCGGCCTTCATCGCCGGGAGGAGCTTGTCCCAGATCAGGTTGAGTACGGCTTGCATGTCTTTGACGCCCGCGGTGATGGCAATAACAGCGTCCTGTTCGGGCAGCACGATGCAGTACTGCCCGAACGCGCCGTCGCCGCGATACGCCCCGTGCCGACAGCGCCAGAACTGGTAGCCGTACCCCTGGTCCCAGTCGCTCTTCGGGTTGCTGCCGTTGGAGGTCTGCCGTGCGGTCGCCTCGGCGACCCACGCTTCCGGCACGAGTTGCTTGCCGTTCCACTTCCCCTTCTGGAGATAGAGCTGGCCGAACTTCGCGATGTCTTCGGTCCGCACGCTCAAGCCGTAGCCGCCCGTTGAAATGCCCTGGGGACTGACTTCCCACGTCGGCTTCGCGATGCCCAAGGGGTCGAACAATCGCGGCTTGAGGTAGTCGAGGAGCGTCTCGCCGGTCGCCTTCTGGACGGCGCCCGAGAGCATGTACGTGGCCGACGTGTTGTACTGGAAGTGCGTGCCCGGCTTGAACGGGACGGGCTGCGCGAGGAACGTCTTCGCCCAGGGTTCAGTTGCCTTGCGGCCCGGTTCGGCCTGCTGCCCGGTGGACATGCGGAGCAGGTCGTTCAGGCGCATCGCCTTGAGGTTGGCCGACGGCTCGGCCGGGGCGTCGTCGGGGAAGAACTTCAACACCGGGTCGTCCACGCTCAGCTTCCCGTCGGCGGCCGCGATGCCGACGGCCGTGGAGGTGAAGCTCTTGCTGAGCGAGAACAGCATGTGCGGCGACTCGGCCGCATACGGCCCCCACCAGCCCTCCGCGACGACGTGGCCGTGGCGGACGAGCATGAAACTGTGGAGCGCGTCGATGTCCTTGTCGGCCGCCTCGACGAACGCGCGAACGGCGGGCGAGGAGACGCCCTGCTTCTCCGGGCTGCTGCGCGGCAGATCCGCTCCGAGTGCGTGCGGCGCGGTCAGG
>CANLGS010000580.1 GCA_947490035.1 Gemmataceae bacterium | reverse complement strand
GCCACGGGTTCCGCTCCTCACGCGGAGCGTGAGGACTACACTCCCGGACCTCACGCGGAGCGTGAGGACTACACTCCCAGACCTCACGCGGAGCGTGAGGACTACACTCCCGGACCTCACGCGGAGCGTGAGGACTACACTCCCAGACCTCACGCGGAGCGTGAGGACTACACTCCCGGTCACGAGAACCCGTCGACGAGGTCGGGCGGGAGGCGGTCGCGCAGCATCTTCAGGCCGCGGTGCAGCAGCCCGCGGAGCGAGCCGTTGGTCAGCCCGAGTTGTTCGCTGATGCGGTCGTAGTCGGCCCCGGCGATGTACCGCAGCGTGAGCGGCATCTGGTATTCCGACGGCAACGACCGCAGTACGCCAAGCACCCGTTGGCGCAGTTCGGTTAACTCGGCGTTCTTGTCCGGCGTCGGTTCCGGCGACGGCACCTGCGCCACGCGCATCTCGGTCGGCGGGAGCTTGCGCTTCAGGCGCGCCGCTTGGCGTGCGTCGTCGATCAGGGCGTTGTGGGCGATGGTCAGGAGCCAGGGCCGGAAGCCGGCCGGGTCGTCGAGCCAGCGGACGGCGCGGAACGCGCGGAGGTACGTCTCCTGCACCAAATCCTCGGTCCGGTCGGCCTTCCCGGTGTCGAGGTACAGGCGCGCGAAGACGAGCCTGGATGTCCGGCGGACGAGTTCCTCGAATGCGGCGCGGTCTCCGTTCCGCGCTCGCACGACCAGGGCGTTGTCGCTCGCGTTCATGCGTCCTCCGCCAATCAAGACGACGTGTGCGCCCGCGGCGCGCGCGAAAATGTCATCTTTCGGCCCCTCGACCGCAGCCGCGGGCCGTCGGGACGCCTCCGACAGCTTCATTCACCGGTTGGCAGAAGAGCGGCAGCGCGGTATGGTCGCTTGATATTCGGACACCCTTATTGCGGCTGTCGGTCGCTCATGAACAACCCGGACGCCAACACCAACTCGACTGTAATTCGCCCCTCGATACCGGCCGCGAACCAAAACACCGTGACCGCCAACCCGTTGCCCGCGCCGCCTGTGCCCGAACAGAACACCGTCGTCCGTCCTCCGGTCGGGACCACCGAGGAGACCCTGCTCCGGGCGCACGATGTCACGGTCGGCGGCACCGCCAACCCCAACAAGCCGTCCGTCATCCGGGGGTACGAACTGGCCCGCGAGATCGCCCGCGGCGGGATGGGCGTGGTGTTCGCGGCCCACGACCCGGTGTTCGACCGGGAAGTCGCCATCAAGGTGATGCACCTGGGCCAGGACGCGGACCGGTTCGTCGTCGAGTCCAAGATCACGGCACAACTCCCCCACCCCGGCGTGCCGCCCGTCTACGCGATGGGCACCCTGTCCGACGGGCGGCCGTTCCTGGCGATGAAGTTGATCCGCGGGCGCACCCTCGCCGACGAGTTGAGGGCCGCCGACCGGACCGCCGAGTTGCCCCGCCTGTTGGGGTTGTTCGAGCGGATCTGCGAGACGGTGGGGTTCGCGCACGACAAAGGGATCGTTCACCGAGATCTGAAACCGGCGAACGTGATGGTCGGTGCGTTCGGTGAAGTGCTGGTCATGGACTGGGGACTCGCGCGCAGTAGATAGTGGGCGGCAGGCAGCAGACAGTGAAGACGACCCGTTAGCCGCAAGCCGAAGGCGAGCGTTCGAGACGAACGACCAAACGCTCGCGGGGCAGATCAAGGGCACGCCGGCGTACATGGCGCCCGAGCAAGCCCGCGGCGAACCGGTAGACGCACGTGCCGACGTGTTCGCCCTCGGCGGCATCCTCGCGGCGATTCTCACGGGCAAGGCGCCGTTCGGCGGCACCACGGTGATGGAGACGGTCGAGAAAGCATCGCACGCCGAAGTGGGCGAATGCTTCGGGCGCTCGAACTCGCCCCCACCGCCTCGCTCTACCGAAAGCGTTCACAACTCCACGCGACACACCGCGACCACACTGCGGCTCTGCGCGACACCGACGACGCCATCCGGCTCGGTTCGGGCAAAGAGAACGCCGACGAGATCGCCGACGATCAACTGCACCGCGGTCAACTCCTCTTCCGGCTCAAGAAATGGGACGACGCGCTGAAGGCGTATGACGCCGCGCTGGTTCTCACCCCGGACCGGCCGGCGGCACACCAGGCGCGCGGCGAGGCGTTGCTGGAACTGGGTCGATACACGGAGGCCGCCGCCGCGATGGACCGGTATCAGGCGAAGGGGCCGCCGCAGGCGCTCGCGTCGCGGGCGCGGGGGCTGTGCCGCGCCAAACTCGGACAGTACCCCGGCGCCATCGAGGACTACACGCGGGCGCTGGAGATCGAACGCGCGGAGGGCAAGCCCGCGGACGCGCCGACGCTCGCCTACCGCGGCTGGGCGTACCTGGTGATGGACGCACCCAAACTGGCGGTGCGCGATTTCGACGCGGCCGTGCAACTGTCCGGCACACACCGGGCGGCTGAGTGTCAACGTCGCCACCGCCGGCGGCACGCTCGTTCCCCAGTTGACGTTGAGCGGTCCGGGATGGTTTCCGCACCGTGCGCCATCGCGGACACACTTGGGGTGGGCCGTGCCAGGTCAGCGCCAGATCCGCAACCGCCCGTCCGTGCCGATGCCGGCGAGCACGTTTCCGTCCGGGGAGAGCGCGAGACCTTTGATTTGGAGCGGGACATTAAGCTGTGAGCGCGCCACCCACCCCTTGCGCTCCGAATCCCCGGCCGTGAGCGTCGTCACCTCGCGAAGGCCGTCTTGCTCCCACAGTTTGACGGTCCCGTTCAGGCTACCGGTCGCCAGTGTCCGGTCGTTCCGCACGGCGATGCTGAAGATCGCATCGTGCCTCGCGTTCGTGTGCCGCACAGTCCCCGTCGCCACGTCCCAGGCACGGACCTGGGACGCTTCGCCGGTGAACAAAGTTCGGCCGTCTAGAGACAGGGCGAGTGAGCGGATGTCAGTCTTCGGCCCTCCGTCCCACTTCGCCCGTTCCTTGCCGGTGCTCATGTCCCAGAGCCGGATCGTTGCGTCGAGCCCGATGCTGAAGAGGGTGGAGTCATCGGGCGAAAACGCCACCGCCATCACGTACCTCTCGTGCCCGATCAACCGGAACCGTTCCGCCCCGGTGTCCGGATCCCAAACGCATACCGTCTGGTCCGCCCCGGCGGAGGCCGCGAGCCGGGCCTCGTGTGCGAAGGCGACGCACCGCACTTCCTTCGTGTGACCACCGAACACGCCGCGCTCGGCCCCGGTCTTCGGGTTCCACAACTTGACCGCTCCGTCCTCGGAAGCAGACGCGAGGATGTCCCCGGTCGGCGCGTACGCCACGGCCAACACCTTTCCCTTGTGCGTGCCGAGCGTCCGGCGCGACTCGCCGGTCTTGGCGTCCCACAGTTTGACCTCGCCGGTAAATCCCCGCAGCCCACCCCCGGTGGCGATCTCGTCCCCGGTCGGGCTGTACGCGATCGAGTACCCAATGATGTGGGCCTGGATCACGAGGTCTTCTTCCGGCGGGTTTACCCGCCAGAACCGGATCCGCCCGCCCGCGTCGGCCGCGACGAGCGCCTTGCCCGTCGGAGCGAACGCCACCGACCGGATTCGTTCCTTCGCGAGTTCGAGCGTGTAGCGCCGTTCGCCCTTCTCGGGGTTCCAGAGAATAACCAGGTTCGCGTCCAGTGCCCCGCCCTCGTGTGCCGAAGCCAGTGACTCTCCGTCGGGCGAATACGAGACGCCATACACGCCGGCCGCCTGCCCGGACCACGACTTCTTTTCCTCCCCGTCAAGCGACCACACCTTC
>CANLGS010000579.1 GCA_947490035.1 Gemmataceae bacterium | reverse complement strand
TTCTGGGTCGCCGCCGGCGATAAGATGATCACGCAAGAGCTTACACCCGCAATACGCTACCTTCTAGCCCTCTCGCGGATCGTTGTAAAGGTTAGCCCACCAGAGGCGCCACCCCTCACCCGTCGGCGAAGCGCCGCCACCCTCTCCCGCAAGGTGAGAGGGGCAAACAGGGCACGGTTGCGCTTCGACACGACTTGGTATCACGCGCCGCTGGCACCCGCCACCCGCTTCAGAACGGTTTCGAGGACGCCCAGCGCCTCGCCCATCGTCGCCTCGTCGAGCGTCAGGGGCGGCATGATAATGAGCGTGTTCCAGTCCCACGACGTGCCCACCATCAGCCCGGCGCGCAGGCACCGGAGTACCACGCGCTTCGCGAGCTGGACCGCCGGCTCCTTCGTCGTCTGGTTCTTCACCAGTTCGATCCCGATCAGCAGCCCCATCCCGCGAACCTCACCCGTGTGCGCCGGGAGGACGCGGGCGAACAGTTCCTTCAGCGCGGCGAGCAACCGCCCGCCCATCACCCGCGCGTTCTCCGCGAGGCGCTCGTCCCGGATGACGCGCACGTTCGCGAGGGCCGCCGCGCACGCCAGCGGCGTCCAGGCGAGCGTCGCGGACACGTCCTCGTAGCGGGAAAGGGCGTCGGCCAGTTCGCGGTCCAGGAGCGCCGCGCCGATCGGCACGTACCCGCCGCCCAGCCCCTTCGCCAGTGTGACCGCGTGCGGGCGCAGGCCGAACGCGTCGGCCGCGAGGAACGCCCCCACCCGCCCGCACCCGGTCAGCACTTCGTCGAGGATCAGCGTGAGATTGCAGCGGGCGCAGATGTCCTGAATGGCGTCGAAGTACGCCCGCGGCGGGACGATCGCGCCGCCGCTGCCGATGACCGGTTCGAGTAGGAGGCCGGTGATCGCGGGGTCGGCGCGGGCCGCGTGCTCGACCGCCTGCGCGCACTCCAGCGAGCAGCCGGGGTAGGTCTTCCCGTAGGGGCAGCGGTAGCAGTACGCGGGCGGCACGCGCGGCGCGTCCGGCACCGGCGTCGGCGGAAGTCCGAACCGGTTCCCGTCGCTCAGGGCCAGCGCGCGTGTGGTGCCGCCGTGGTACGCGCGCCCGACGACGAGTACCTTCCCGCCGCGGTGGGCGAAGTGGGCCTTCACCGCGACCTCGTTCGCCTCCGCGCCGCCCGTCGCGCGGGCGCACACGCGTGTCGAGGGCGGGGCCAGTGCCAGCAGTTCCTCCGCGAGGTGTGTCGCCTCGCGCGTCGGCAGCCACGGCGGCGCGAAGCACGCGGTGCGGGCCTGCTGTTCCAGCGCCGCCAGCACCTCCGGCCGCTGCCACCCGGTGTTCACCACGCCGTACCCGGAGATGAAGTCGGTGTACGTCTTCCCCTCCAAGTCCTCGATCCGACACCCGCTCGCCGTCTTGAACACGACCGGAAACGCGGTGTCGGCGACCGCGGCCGCGGCGTACCGGCGGACGACATCGGCCGAGGCGGGGTCCGTCACGGCGGGGTGCCCTGGGCCGCGCGGACGTTCCGCGCGATGCGCTCGACGATGCCGGTGTACGACCGCGTGAGGCGGTCGCGGCGGCCGGGCATGGGCAGGTCGTAGCACCCGAACCCCGGATCCCAGGCCGGCGCGCCGCACGCGAGAAAGCCCATGCGCAGGTCCATGCGGATCACGTCCGGCACAGTGCGCTCGTCGGCCGGCGCGGTTGGTACTTCGTGCAGCCCCGCGACCCGGTTCGCGTCCCACGGTTGCACCGTCCACTCCGGGTCGGTGCGGTACTGCCGGACGAACGAGTGGATGCGGCAGACCGTGTCGAGGTCCGCGCGGAAGCTGTCCATCCCAAGCAGGTAGCGGCAGCCGTATTCGCGGAGAAGCAGTTCCATCCCATACGAGAGGTACTGGAACGCGAGCGTGCTGCGGTACTCGGTCGCGACGCACGCCCGACCGCCCTGGAGGATCTGGTGCGCGATCGGCGCGAGCGGGGACAGGTCGAACTCGTCGCCCGCGTAGAACCCGCCGTGCTGCACCGCGTCCGCGCCGCACAGCGCGCGGTAGGTGCCGACGACGCGGTCGCGCTCTTCGTCGTAGAGGAACAGGTGATCGCACCAGGCGTCGAACGGGTCCATGTCGCGGCCGGGGCCGGCGTCGGTGCCGGCGTGGCCGTAGCCCATCTCGGTGACGAACACGTCGTACCGCAGGCGGAAGAGCGCGTCGCGCTCGTGCGACTCCGTGGCGAGGCCGAGCCGCCACGGGTGCCCGCATACCGGCCGACAGTCGAGCAGCCACCGCGCCATCGCCGCCTCCCCCGGGTCGCTCTTCGCGCCCCCGGTAATGTCCTACGAACTTCCGCGCCGCGGCAAAGCGGGGACTTCGCCCGTGTTGTGGTGCGGCAGAGCGCCCACGGCACTGACGTTGTGCTTTTGCCTTGTGTGTTGGTTTTCGCCCTGAAGGGGCGGAACGTCATAGCCCAGGGGCTTACGCCCCATGCGTATGAAGGTAAGGTTGTAAATTATGTGTTCAGTTGGTGTTGGCGCGTGCCGGATCGTTTCATGGTCTTCGTGCGCATGGGGCACCGCTGGGCTATGCTGTCCCGCCCCTTCAGGGCGAAAACCAAGACGCCTCACTGATCGTCCAGATCCCACACCACCACGTCCCCGTTCGCGGAGCCGGCGGCGGCGAGCGTCCCGTCCGGGCTGACCGCGACCGCGCTCAGTTTGTCGAGCTGCCACGTGTACCGGTTCACGCGGTCGAGCGAGCGCGCGTCGAACACGTGAACCGTCGCGTCGTTGCTGGTGACGAACAGGCGGCAGCCGTTGGGATGGTACGCGAGCGCGGTGAAATGCTTGCGGTTGTCGTTCCGCGCCAGTCGCGGGTCGGCGCCGGTCGGCAGCGCCCACGCGAGCAGCGTCATGTCGTTGAGGCCGGCGATCTGTTCGCCGTTCGGGTGGAAGGCGAGCTTCCCCGCGTAGCTGTACGGGTAGGTGCCGACGGTCTGCACGGCGCCGGTCGCGGTGTCGCGCGTGAGTATCGCGAACCGGTCGCTGGCCGGCGAAAGCGTGGGCAGCGAGACGGACAGGTGGCGCGTCGAAAGGTGCCACTGCCGCACCCACTCGTCCTCTTTCCACTGCCACCCGGCGAGGTAGTAATCGGACAAACCGTGGTTGGAGATCAGACGCGTGCCGTCGGCGCCGAGCCGCCATGTGATGGCCGACTCCAGCACCGCGAACGCCTCGCTGGTGGCATTGCGGGTGTCGCGGTCGTAGGTGTGGCGACCGGTGGTGAGGTTCCACGCGAGTTGCCGCCTGTCGGCCGAGAAGCGGAGGTCGGCCGGTTGATACCCACCGTTTATTTGCTCTAACCGCACCGGCGCGATGGTGGGCAAGTCGAGGTTCCACAGGAAGACGCCCTGCCCCGCGACGGCGGCCGCGACGGCGCGGCTGTCCGGGCTGAACGCCACGTCCCGCACTTCGCCCGCGGCCGTTTTCAGAACCCGCATACCCCTTCCCCCAATCGGGAAAGGATAGCTCGCGCGGCGCCGTCGCGCCAGCACTCGCGACGGAAACCGGCCGATGATGTTCGCTTTCTCCTGACGGAACATCGCGTCGTAACGGGTCTTCCGCTCTTGACGTAGCTTCCCCTGGGAGCGCGGGCTTCCCGCCCGATGGCACTTAATATTAACAACGATCCGCGAGAGGGCTAGAATCCAGGCGATTCGCGATACCTGCGCTCCAAGTCGGCCATGAGTATTGGCCGTTGCTTCTTGGATCGTGCCTTCCTCATGATCTTG
>CANLGS010000578.1 GCA_947490035.1 Gemmataceae bacterium | reverse complement strand
GCCATCCGCTCGATCACCGGCCGGATCGTCGGAACCCGCCACGAGCGGGTGTAGAAGTAGAACGTGACCCGCGGCGAGCGGCGCATGACGCGGAGCCACTTGCGGGCGTACCCGCGGCCGTAGAAGTCGCCGCCGGTGTGGACGCGCACGACGGCGGCCGCGTGGGCGACCAGGAACGCCCGCAGCCGGACGACGAAGTCGGGCCGGCGCGAGCGGGCCAGGTTGCGCCGGTACGCCGCGGCTGCGGCCGGCCGGTAGCGCTCGACGGCCGCGGCGTAGCAGTGCGTTCGACATACGGCGGACAGTCCGGGGCACACGGCGGGCGTGCCCGAAGGCAGGCCGAAGCCCCAGATCCTGCGGCCACCGAGTTTGCGGTTGCCGGGGGTGAGCATGAACTCTCCTCGGATGAAGGGAAGTGCGGGTTGTGTGTGCCGAACGACGGCCGGGCACAGCCGAGCGGAAAAGGGTGAACGGATCGTGATGGCTCCTTCGAGTTGGTGAGAGCGGGTTCAGTCGACGCACCAGCCCGCCGCCGCCAGTTCCTCGGCGTCGTCGAACACCTCCTTCGGCAGCGCGAGGAACGACTCGAAGTCCGGCGGAAGTGCGAACAAATTGCACGCGAAAACCGTCGCCGAATACCCGGTCAGCCGGGCGGCACGGGCGTCGAACACGACGCCCAACTCCTCGGCCCCGCGGGAGCGGCGGACCACGGGCAGGAACGGCCAGGCGGGCCACAGGGCCGGGTTCGACAGGAACAGCACCGTGCGGCCCCGCGTGCGGGTCACCGAACGCGTCATGGGCACCTCCCGGAAGGGGCGGGGAAATGAAACGGGCCGACCCACGGCGGGTCGGCCGGGACGAAGACGCCGCGGACGGGAATCAGGCCGGGACGGACGCGATCTGCTCGACCTTGTCGCGGAGTTCGCGCTCGGCGTCGGCGACGGCCCGGTCCAGCCGGTCGCGCTCGCCGCTCAGGTACTCGGCGTAGGCGTTGAGCTTGAACTTGGTGGTGCGGATCTTCTCCGCGGCCCGCTCCAGCGTGTCGCCGCGGGTGTCGGTGCCGAACCCGGCCACCGCCGCCCGGTGCTCGGCGACCACCGCGGCCAGCCCGTCCGCCACGGCCTGCGTGACCGAGCGGTCGCCCTCCGCGGTGCCCGCCGGGACCGGGAACCGGAGCAACCGCCCGCCGACGCGGTTGAGCAAGTCCTGCGTCTTGTCGACGAACGCGGCGTGCCGCTGCGGGACGAAGTAGGTGCCGCCGGCGGGCCGAATGGGAAAGAGATCGGCCTGCCGCTCGAACAGCTTCTGCACCACCTTGGTGACGTCCGACCCCGTCCTCGCGGAGATGCAGCGGTCCAGTTCCTCCTGCGCCACGGTGGCGAGGCCGGGCAGTTCGCAGGTGACGGCCCCGGTCTGCTTGTCCAGGGTCAGCGTGGTCTCCAGCCGGTACTCGTAGCGGTCGCCCTCGCGGCTCTCCTGGGTGAACTGGAACTTGACGGTGGCGGCGTCCTCGCTCACCGGGCGAATGATGCGCTGGTCGCTGAGCCGCTTGCACGCCCGGCTGAACGCGTGCCGCGGGGCCAGTTCGCGGGCCACGCCGGGGTCGAGGCCCGCGTCTTCGAGGGCACGCACGAGGTCCGAGTGGGTGACGCTGACGCCGGGGCACGCCCAGGCGATCACCTCGCCCAGGAGTCGGGTGCCGGCGCTCACGGGCACCGGCGGGGGAACGGTCGCGGTCATGGAACGACTCCTTCGCACGGGTAGAAACGAAGAAACCCGGCGGACCGTCCGCCGGGCGGGTATGTGATCCGCGGCACGGAATCGCCGCGGGTTGTGGGAGACGGAAGAACTGGCACTCAGAGGGACAGGACGCGGCCCACGGCGTCGCCGGCCGGGTCGATGGCGCTGACCCGGTGGACCTCGTCGCACACGCCCTCCAGGTCGCCCGGCGGGCTGCCGATGACCAGGGCCACCGCCCGGACGCGGGTTGCCCGCCGCCAGTCCAAAAAGTGGTTTTTGAGTTCAGGAAGGATGCGGCACCGGGCGTCGGTGATCATCACCAGGTCGGTGACGCCCGGCGGGGCACCGATTTCCTTGTACATCCGCGGCAGTTCTTCGATCGGCACGTCCAGGTCCGAGCCGTGCCCGATGAACGCCGAGAGCCAGTCGCACAGTGCGACTTCGTCCCACCGGCCCGGCGGCAGGGCCAGCAGCCGCTCGCCGCTCTTCCCCGAAAACGCGATCAGGCCGCACCACCGCCGCTGCTGCCGGGCCACCCACGCCAGGGCCAGTGCGAGGGCCTTCGCGGTGTGCGCTTTCGAGCCTTCCATCGACCCCGATTCGTCGCACACGATAAGGATCGGCCCCTTGCCCACGGGCTCGACGGCGTGGTGTTCGCGGCAGAGGGTCTGACGCTCAACGATGCGCCGCAGAGTGTCGAGTTCCAACTCCGGCACCGCGAGTCGAACCAACTCCGAGGGCAACAGCCGCCCGATGTCCCCGCCCGGCTCGACCCCGACCACGTCGTCCAGGCCGTGCGACACCTTCTGCCGCTGCTTGCTCGCGGCCACCCGCCGGAACCGGCCCGCGAGTTCGCTGATCCTCTTCAGGCCGGGGTCGTTGCGGACCCGCTTGTAGAGTTCGGCGATGGCCCGCGGGTCGTTGCTCCCTGGCTCGCCCGGCCCCAGGCCCATCGCGGCCGACGCCTCCTTGAGTTCGCTCACCTCCTTGCTCGCCTCGACCACGGCCCTGCCCACCGCCCGCAGGGCCGTCATCTCGCGTTCCAGATCGCCCTCGCCACCAACCGAAGGTGCCGAGCCGCCCGCACGCTCCTTGCTGTCCTCCTTCTTCAACTTGGCGAACTGCTCGGCGAAGTGCCCCGCGGCGATCGCGGCGGCGGTGTCGTCGAGCCGGGTGGCGGCGTGCAGGGCGTGGTACTCGGGCGTGTCGAGGAGCTGCGCGAGGAACTGGTGCCGCCTCGGGTCGGCACACGCGTCCACGAGTTTGGGGTTCGGCTCGAACGCGGCCCCGAAGAAGTCCGCGGCGGCGAACGCATCGGTGCCGGACTTCTGGAGCCGCTCGCTCTCGGCGACCAGGTCACGGCCGCGACGCAGCCCCCACTCGTCGACCTCCAACGCGGTGGGGCTCGACTCCGGCGTCGCGTCACTCGGGGTGGTCGAGGTCGGGGTCGCGGACGCACCGGCCGGCGGTGGCTTGGCCTTCAGGTCGAGCAGTTTCAGTAACTCGTTCGGGTCCATGAGTCTCCTTTGAGTGGTAAGAGTTGGGTTCAGCCGCCGCAGTCGAAGAGCGGCATGTCGTCGAGGGCGTTGAGGAAGTCGGCCCACGCGAACGACCGCCCGAGGCCGACGACCGAGGTGAGGTTGGGCTGTGCGTTCGCCTCGATGGCGAGTGCCCGTTCGAGCAACTCCGGGTGGTGCTCGCGGAGCCAGACGATTTCCTTCTTCTTCGAGGCGGGGCAGAACCAGCACGACGACTTCATGGGCACCGGCAGCCCGGCGTCGCGGATCGACCGCTCGCACGCGGCCCGGTCCATGCCCCAGCCGACGAGCGGGTAGTAGTAGGTGAAGAACGTCGCGTCGAGCCGCTCCTCCCGCGACGGCTTGCGGTCCGGCTCATCGGGTTTGGGCTTCGCCCACGTCAGCCGGTGCGGCTCGCCCGCGTCGAGCCCGATCGCCTTGACCACGCCCGCGAACGTGCGACGTTCCTCGGACGCGTCGAAGCCGATGGCCCGCACCACCCGCCGGCCGCTCGAAATCAGTTCGGCGGGCGGGTAGTGCCGGAGCACGTG